>CAXTFP010000102.1:0-8591 GCA_964243135.1 uncultured Lichenihabitans sp. | reverse complement strand
GCCGATCCTGGCCGGGCGCCGCGTCGGGCGGCGCGTAGACGTTGAGGGTGAGGCAGTCCTCCTCACCGATCGTCGGCCCGCCGCCGTGACCGCCGAGCTGGGCCGACAAGGCGAGGTTCTGGAGGCAGCTCGGGCCGAGCGCGGTCGCGGGCCGCGGCTCCGTCCAGGGCGTGGGCGGCTGCGGGGCGCGCCAGCGCAGCGGGCCTACGGGCGGGGCCGCGTAGGGGATGCCGAGGAAGGCCTGACCCGCCGATGCCCCTGCCCCGACGACCGAGCCGCTCGCGGTGTCGACGCGGACGGGCCGGACGCCGTCGGCGCGGACGATGTCGTCGACGCGGCCGGGTTCGAGGTCGCAGCCGCCGAGCAGCAGGGCGAAGAGCAGCCCTGCCGAGCGCCGCGATCGACGCGTCACGCGAACCAGTCCCGGACCGCGTCGATCCCGAAGGCGCCGGGCGCCAGCACCAGGAAGGCCCAGACGAACGCGGAACTCCAGTTCGCGGCCTGGAACGGCAGCCTCGGCATGGCGGCGAGCCCAGCGATCAGCGGCACGGTGGCCCGCAGCGGACCCAGGAACCGGCCGACGAAGACGCCCGCGGCGCCCCAGCGGTCAACGACGCTCCGGGCGCGGGCCAACAGCTCGGGATGGCGCGACAGCGGCCAGAGCCCGGCGATGCGGTCCTCGAAGCGGCGGCCGAGCCAGAACGACAGCCAGTCGCCGAGCGCGGCCCCGACGGCGGCCGCGACGAAGACCGGCGCGAAGGCGAGGCCCGCGTGGCCCACGAGGCCGCCCACCGCGATCAGGACGACCGTGGCGGGGAGCAGAAACGACACGAAGGCCAGCGACTCGCCGAAGGCCAGGGCGAAGCAGATCGGGGCCGCCCAGCCCTCGTGGCCCTGGACGAAGGCCACGATGGCCTGACCCCATGCGGCGATCCACGCCATGCCGCGCCCGTCCTCTTTCCCGCTCGATGCGACCGCGTCAGCCACGCTCGATGCGGATCAATTGCGGCTTTCCCGCGATGATGCCGCCCGCCTCGACGTCGTCGAGCGCGGCCCGGATGATCGTCTCGGAGGTCGCGTGGGTGATCAGCACCACGGGGACGAAGTCGCGGTCGGCGGAGCGCAGGGTCGCGGCCGGCTGGCGCTGCATGATGCTCTCGAAGGAGATGTCGGAGGCCGCCATGCGGGTCGCGATGCCGGCGATCGATCCCGGCCGGTCGCGGACCGACAGGCGCACGTAGTAGCCGCCCTCGTGGCGCTGCATCGGGGCGCGGGCCGTCCGCTCCAGCGTCGCGGCCGGCCGCCCGAAGGGAAGAACGTGGCTGCCGCGCGCGAGGTCGGCGATGTCGCCCAGCACGGCCGAGGCCGTGGCGTCGCCGCCCGCGCCCGGCCCCACGAGAGTGAGCTCGCGCACGGCGTCGGCGTTGACCGCCACGGCGTTGGTCACGCCCTTGACCTCGGCCAGCGCGGTCGCCTTGCCCACCATGGTGGGGTGGACGCGGGTCTCGATGCCGTGGTCGGTCCGCTGCGCGACGCCGAGCAGCTTGACCCGGTAGCCGAGGTCGTCGGCGGCGCGCAGGTCGTCGGCCGTGATGGAGCGGATGCCCTCGACGTGGATGGCGTCGAGGTCCAGCGCCGTGCCGAAGGCGAGGCTCGCCAGGATGGCGAGCTTGTGGGCCGTGTCGAAGCCGTCGATATCGAACGAAGGGTCGGCCTCGGCGTAGCCCAAGCGCTGGGCCTCGGCGAGGCATTCGGCGAAGCCGAGCCCCTCGGCTTCCATCCGCGTCAGGATGTAGTTGCAGGTGCCGTTGAGGATGCCGTAGACGCGGTCGATGCTGTTGCCCGACAGGGCTTCCCGCAGCACCTTGATGATCGGGATGCCGCCCGCCACCGCGGCTTCGAAGCCGATGGTGGCGCCCTGCGCCTCGGCGCCGGCGGCGAGCGCCAGGCCATGATGAGCCAGCAGGGCCTTGTTGGCCGTGACGACGGACTTGCCCGACGCGAGGGCGGCCTCGACGGCCTGCCGCGCCACGCCCTCGTGACCGCCGATGAGCTCGACGAAGACGTCGACGTCGCGGGAGCGGGCGAGCGCGACGGGATCGTCGAACCAGGGCGGCAATCCCAGGATCGCGCCCAAGGTCGTGCTCGCCTTGGCCCTGTCCCGCGCCGAAACCCCCGTCACCACGGCGGCGCGGCCCGTGCGGGCCGCGATGGCGGCGGTATCGTCGGTCAGGCGGCGGAGGACGGCACCGCCGACGGTGCCGAGGCCGGCGATGCCGACGCGCAGGGGAGGCATGGATCGTGTTCCGATTCGCCGCGGACGCCGGAGGGCGGCCGTCGGCCGAGCCTTACACGGTGGCGTTCCGCGTTGAAACCGCGGCGCGCGAGAAACGCGGGCCGGGTCCGGGGTGCGGCGCCCTCGTTGGGTGCCGCATCCCGGCGCTGCCCGTCAGCGATAGCCGAACAGCAGGTAGAGGATCAGGATGATGCCCAGGATGCCGATGATGCCGATGCCGCCGTTGCCGTAATAGCCGCCGCGGTAGCCGTAGAAACCGCCGCCGCCGAACAGCAGCACCACGATGATGATGAGGAGCAGAAGGGACAAAGGCGCATCTCCGAAGCGCTGGGGACCGACCGGCCGCACCCACCGCTCCGGCATCCCCGCCGAGGCTCGGCGGGATCCGGCCCGGCCGATCCGGCCCGCCTGCGGCATCTCGCCGTCCCTCGATCAACGTGATCGAGGCCGAATTGTGCCGCGGGCGCGCCGCTTTTCCCCTTGCCCCGTCCCGGTCCTCAGGCCGCCTTGCGGTTGACCTCGCTGCCGGCGATCTCGCTCAGCTTCCGGTCGGTCGCCTTCTCCTCGTCGAGGCTCTTCTCGAACAGGGCGGCGGCATCGGCGTGGCCGAGGCGCTTCGCCCAGGCCACCAGCGTGCCGTAGCGGGCGATCTCGTAATGTTCCACGGCCTGCGCGGCGGCGAGCAGCCCGGCATCGAGCACGTCCTTGTCGTCGACGTCGCCCGCGACCTCCTCGGCCTCCTTGATGATGCCGTCGATCGCCTGGCAGGTGACGGACTCGGCCTTGAGGCCGAGCATGCCGAAGGCCTGGTCGAGCCGCTTGATCTGGTTCTCGGTCTCGGCGAGATGGGTCTCGAAGCCCTTCTTCAGGGCCGGGCTCGTGGCCTTGGAGATCATCTTGGGCAGCGCCTTGGTGATGCGGTGCTCGGCGTAATAGATGTCCTTGAGCTGGTGGGCGAAGAGGTCCTCCAGCGTGTGGATGTCCTTGGTGAAGATCCCCATGGCGGGCTCCCGGCGTTGGGCGGCGCGGATACGCCGCGTCACCGGGTCAACCCCGGCGCCGGGACGGCTGTTCCCTCGCCTCACGCGGGCCCGTCGAGCGGGGAACCGCGCCGCGTGTCGGGCAGCCACAGGTAGACGACGAGCGACACCAGGATCAGGGCGCTGGCGTACCAGAAGAAACCGTCCTCGTAGCCCCAGGTCTTGAGCTGCAACGCGACGGCGTCGGTCGACCCGCCGAAGATCGCCGCCGTGAAGGCATAGGGCAGACCCACGCCGAGCGCGCGGATGGCCGTGGGGAAGAGCTCGGCCTTCACGATCGCGGCGACCGACGTGTAGCCGCTGACGATGGCCCAGGCGGCGCAGATCAGCAGCAGAGCGACGGACGGGCTGTGGGTGGAGCGAAGGGCCGACAGCAACGGCACGGTGCCGAGCGTACCGACGAGGCCGAAGCCGACCAGCAGAGGCTTGCGGCCGACGCGGTCGGACAACGCGCCGTAGAGCGGCTGGAGCGCGATGGCGAAGATCAGCGATAGGAGCGTCACGGCCGTGGTCTCGTCGTCGCTCAGGCCCACCGACAGCTTCAGGTACTTCTGCATGTAGGTCGTGTAGGTGTAGAAGGCCGAGGTGCCGCCGACCGTGATGCCGATCACCACCAGCATGGCGCGCCAGTTCTCGGCCAGGAGCGCGCCGAAGGGCCGGGGCACGCGGCTGGCCGCGACGAACTTCTCCGACTCGGGGAGGCTGGCCCGCATGCGGAAGCCGTAGAGCGACATCAGCGCGCCGAGGACGAAGGGGATGCGCCAGCCCCAGGCTTTGAGCTGGTCGGGCGTCAGGAACAGCTTCTGGAGGACGAACAGCAGCAGCACGGCGCAGAGCTGGCCGCCGATGAGCGTGACGTACCAGACGCCCGAGTAGAAGCCGCGGTGCTGCGGCGGCGAGATCTCGCTGAGGTAGGTGACGCTGGTGCCGTATTCGCCGCCCTGGCTGAGTCCCTGGACGATGCGGGCCATCGACAGGAGGACGGCGGCCCACACGCCGATCGACTCGTAGGTCGGCGAGACCGCGATGAGCAGCGACCCGAAACACATGGCCAGGATCGATACCGTGAGGGATGTGCGCCGCCCGTAGCGGTCCGCGAGGTAGCCGAAGACGAGGCTGCCCACCGGCCGCATCAGGAACGCCACGGCGAACAGCGTCGCGGCCTGGAGCTGCTGGACGGCGGGGTCGCCCTTGGGGAAGAACGAGCCGGCGAAGTAGAGCGCGAAGGCCGAGTAGGCGTAGACGTCGTACCACTCGATGAGGTTGCCGAACGAGGTGGCCAGCACGGCCCGGATCCGGTTCGGCGCCCGTGCGGCCGGCTCGGTCCTGGCCGTCCGACCCTCCATCGCGGCATCGGCCATCGCCCACCCTCCCGACAGGGACGCCTCGGGGGCGCCGCGCTGCTTCGTCACGCCCGACAGTTTCAGGTCGGCTGCGCTTCCACAAGCCCCCGGCGCGGGGACGGGCGGCAGGCTCTCACTCCAGGCAAGCGACGTGCGGGCCCGCGAGGCCCTGCATGTCGACGAGGCGCTGCGCCAGTTGGCGATGCCGGCGGGACGGCTTAGCGGTGCTGCGCAGGATCGGGTTCGGCAGGGCCGTCGCCATGAGCGCGGCCTCGCGGGGCGTGAGGGCCGTCGCGGATCTGCCGAAGTCGTGCTGCGCCGCAGCTTCGGCGCCGAAGACCCCCTCGCCCCATTCGGCGACGTTGAGGTAGGCTTCGAGCACGCGCCTCTTGCCCCACAGGGCGTCGATCAGCAGCGCCAGCGGGATCTCCAGGGCCTTGCGCAGATAGGAGCGCCCCGGCCACAGGAACAGGTTCTTGACGACTTGCATCGTGAGCGTCGAAGCCCCGCGCGACGGGGCGCCGTCGCCCCCGCGGATCACCTGCCGCAGGGCCGCGAAGTCGACCCCGTCGTGGCGGCAGAACTGACTGTCCTCCGACAGGATGACGGAGGCCACCAGCCGCGGCGACACCGCCGCCAGCGGCACCCAGCGCCGGTCGACTGGCTGTCCGGTGAGCCAGCGCCCGACCATCAGGGTCGAGGCGGGATGGACGGCGGTCTGCACCGCCACCGCCCCGGCCCCGAGCAGCGCCAGCAACGCGGCGAGGCGGAGACTCCAACTCAGCAAGCGCACGGCCCCGCCGTGCCCCGGCCCTGTGCGGGATGCGACGGACCGCGGAAGCGTCCGGAAACCGTGTCGCCGGAAAGAATCGTCACGCCCCCGCGTCCGCGGATTGAATCGGGGCTGGGCCTATCGCATCTTGACGGGGCACAGCCGTGCTTTCTCCGATCGAACGGGACGGATCCACTGAACTCGACAGTCCTCGCGACCGCGGCCCAGCCGCTCCCCCCGGCCGACGCCGCCGCGCTTCAGGCCGACCCTCTGGTCCGGACGATACTCGACAGTCTCGACGATGCCAAAGCCGAGGACGTGGTCGCGATCGATCTCAGGGGTAAGACGTCTCTGGCCGACACCATGGTGGTGGCGAGCGGTCGGTCCAGCACTCACGTCGGCGCCATCGCGGACCGTCTGCTGCGCCAGTGCAAGGACAGCGGGACCTCGACGCGCGTCGAGGGGCTCAGCAACTGCGACTGGGTGCTGGTCGATGCGGGGGATGCCATCATCCACATCTTCCGTCCCGAGGTCCGTCAGTTCTACAATCTGGAGAAGATGTGGGGCGGCATGCGGCCCGAGGAGCAACACGCGAGCTGACGCCCGTGCCGTGAAGCTCGTCATCGCGGCGGTCGGCCGCATGAAGGCCGGCCCCGAACGCGAGTTGCTCGACCGCTACCTGTCCAGGGCCCGCGCTACCGCGCGGGCCGTCGGTGTTTCCGGCATCGATGTCGTCGAGGTCGAGGAGGGCCGCGGACGATCGGCCGCCGAGCGGCGGCGCGAGGAGGCGGCGAGCCTGTCGGCCCGGCTCGCGCCCGGGACGGTCGTGTTGGCGCTCGACGAGCGCGGCAGCTCGCTGCCGAGCGCCGCCTTCGCCGAGCGGATGGGCAAGCTGATCGACGGCGGCACGCCGTCGCTGGTCCTGGCGGTCGGCGGCCCGGACGGCTTCGACGAGGCCTTCCGCGCCGCGGCCCGCGACCTCGTCGGCTTCGGGGCCGCCACCCTGCCGCATCAGCTGGTGCGGGTGATCCTGGCCGAGCAGGTCTACCGCGCCTTCACCATCCTCACGGGCCATCCCTACCACCGGGGGTGACGGCGGCTCGCCAGCCCGCCCCCGGGCCGGAGCCGCTGAGCAGCCTTCCCGTGAAAAGCGGCAGGATTTCGGGGGTGAACCCACGAAATTCTGCTTAGCGCGCGGTCTCGTCGATGCGGGTAGCCAGAAGCGCGATGGTCTTGGAGTAGATCGAGCTCGCATTCCACTGCTGGATAACGGCGAAGTTCGCCTCGCCGGGCTCCCAGCCCTGGCCCCGCTGCCAGCCGTAGGCCTGGAGATATTTGGCGGTCGAGGCCAGCACGTCCGGCACGCTGCGGATCAGGTCGCGCCGGCCCTTGCCCTCGAAGTCCACGGCATATTTCACGTAGGACGAGGGCATGAACTGCGTCTGCCCGATCTCGCCCGCCCAGGCGCCATGCATGGTGGACGGGTTGAGGTCGCCGCGCTGCACGATGCGCAGGGCGTCGATCAACTCGGCTCGGAACTTGTCGGAGCGGCGGCAGTCGTAGGCCAGGGTGGCGAGCGAGCGGATCGTGTTGAAGTTGCCAATGTAGGAGCCGAAGTCGGTCTCCAGGCCCCAGATCGCCACCAGCACCGGGCCCTGGACGCCGTACTGGCTCTCGATGCGCGACAGGAGGCTGCCATATTGCCGAACCTTGTCGGCGCCGCGCTTCACGCGCGGCGGCACCATGCGGCCCGAGAACTGCTCGAAGCTTTGGCGGAACACGCCCTGCCCGCGGTCGTGCTGCACCGTGTTGCGGTCGTAGCTGAGCCCGTCGAGCGACTCGGAGATGGCGCCATCCGAGATGCCCTGGGCGGCGGCCCCGGGGCGGCACGCGGCCGGCCCAGCCGGGAAGCCGGCGGCGTCGTTGCCGCAGGAGGCCGCGAAAGCCGGAGCGGACGAGAGCGCGATGGCCGCCACGGCCGCGGCCCGGGTGAAGGATACGAAGCGTCGCATGGGGTTCCTTGATGGAACGACCGCCCCGCCGGGGACGGCCGCGCGTCATAGTGCTGCGGCGCAGGGCACTCGGCCAAGATAACCGCGTCGCGGATCACGCGCTCCCTACACAACCCCGCCGCGCTTTGCACGCCCGAACTGGCGTGCCGCGCAGCCCGGCGGTGGCGTCAATCCTGTAGCAGCCGCTTCAGCAGCTCCAGCTCCTCGGCCAGCGCCGTCTCGACGCCGCTCAGCGCCTCGATCTTGCGCACCGCATGCAGCACGGTGGTGTGGTCGCGCCCGCCGAAGCGGCGGCCGATCTCCGGCAGCGAGCGCAGGGTCAGGGCCTTCGACAGATACATGGCGATCTGCCGGGGCCGCACCACCACGGCGGTGCGGCGCGATGACAGGATGTCGGCGCGGCTGACGTTGTAATGGTTGGCGACGAGCTTCTGGATGTCCTCGATCTTGACGCGCTTGGGCTCGCGCGAGCGGACGAGATCGCGGATCGCGGCCTCAGCGGTCTCGACCGTGTGGGCCGTGCCCGACAGGGTGGCATGAGCCATCAGCCGGTTCACGGCGCCGTCGAGGTCGCGCCCGTTGGTCGCGATGGTGCGGGCCACGTAGGTCATGACGGCGGGCGTGAGGGCGAAGCCGGGATGCAGGGCCCGCGCCGCCACCACGCGGTTTTCCAGGATTTTGCCGCGCAGCGCCTCGTCGAGCGTCTCCATCTCCACGCAGAGCCCGCCCGCCAGCCGCGAGCGCACGCGCTCATCCAGCGATTCGAGGTCGGCCGGCGGCCGGTCGGCCGCCACGATCACCTGCCGGCCGTCGTCGATCAGCGCGTTCAGCGTGTGGCAGAACTCGGTCTGGATCGACTTGCCCTGGAGGAACTGCACGTCGTCGATGATCAGCACGTCGATGGCGCGCAGCTTCTCCTTGAAGGCGATCGAGGTTTGGGCCTTCAGGGCTGCCACGAAGCCGTACATGAAGCGCTCGGCCGTGAGATAGATCACGCGCCGCCCCGCCTCGGTCACGGCGTGGGCCGTGGCCTGGAGGAGGTGCGTCTTGCCGAGGCCGACCGCCGCGTGGATGTAGAGCGGGCTGTAGAGCGGGGCGTCGCCGGGCGTGGCCTCGACCACTCGATGC
>CAXTFP010000101.1:0-8596 GCA_964243135.1 uncultured Lichenihabitans sp. | reverse complement strand
ATCGCCCTCCTCATGCTGATCCCGGGCTTCACCTCGTTGCCGCCGATGGACCGCGACGAGCCGCGCTTCGCGCAGGCCTCGAAGCAGATGCTGGAAACGTCGGATTTCGTCGCCATCCGCTTCGGCGACGAGGCCCGCAACAAGAAGCCCGTCGGCATCCATTGGCTCCAGGCCGGCGCCGTGCGGGTCGCCGGGGCGCTGGGCGTGCCCGAGGCCGCTCGGAGGATCTGGGTCTACCGGCTCCCGTCGCTGCTCGGCGCCGTGATGACCGTGCTGCTCACGGCCTGGGCCGCCCTGCCGCTCGTGGCCCGGCCCTACGCCGTGCTGGCCGGTGCGCTGGTGGCCGCGACGCCGCTGCTCGGCGTCGAGGCGCGGCTCGCCACCACCGATGCCGTGCTGGCCGCCACCGTCACGGCCGCCATGGGGGCGCTGCTCCGCCTCTACCTCGCCGACGCGGCGACGCGGGCGCGGAGCCTCGCCCCCGCCGCTATATTTTGGGTCAGCGTCGGCGTCGGCATCCTCATCAAGGGGCCGATCACGCCGCTGATCCCGGCCCTGGCCGTGCTGGTGCTGGCCGTGAAGGACCGTTCGGCGGCTTGGCTTCGCGCCCTGCATCCGCTGCCCGGCCTCGTCCTGTGCCTCGCGATCGTGCTACCCTGGTTCGTGCTGATTCTGCTGAAGACCCAAGGCGCCTTCTTCGCGGACGCTGTCGGCCACGACCTCCTCGGCAAGGTCGGCGGCGCGCAGGAGTCGCACGGCGCGCCGCCCGGCTTCTACGTCGCGGGTTTCTGGCTCACGGCCTGGCCGCTGGCCCCCTTCGCGGCCCTGGGGGCGCCCTTCGCGTGGCGGAACCGGCGAGATGCGCCGGTGGCGTTCCTCCTGGCCTGGGCGCTGCCCTTCTGGCTGGTGCTCGAAACCGTGCCGACGAAGCTCGTCCATTACGCGCTGCCGCTCTACCCGGCCCTCGCCATCCTGACCGTGCTGGCCCTGGCGCGAACCGCGGCCGTGGCCCGGACGTACCGGCCGGCCGCCGCCTGGGCCGCCTTCGCCCTGCTGATCCTGTTGCCAGTCGCCGTGACGGGCCTCGTCGTGGCGGGGCAGGGGCGGTTCTGGTCGCTCAGCGCGCCGCAGGGCGCGGCCGCGGTCCTCGCGCTGCTCCTCGCCCTGGGGTTCGCGTGGCGCGCGCGCGGGGCCCTGCTCGAACGCCGCGCGATCTCCGCGGGCTTCCTCGCGGTCGCGGCCGGCGTGCCGGTCTACCTCTTCGTCTACGGCGTGCTGCTCACGCCCGGCACGGCCGAAAGCCTCGCGGTGTCGCCGCGGCTCGCCGCCCAGGCCGGGGCGGCGCTCGGGGACGCCTGCCCGGCGCCGCTCTACGCCACGATCGGTGATCGCGAGCCGAGCCTGATGTTCGCCACCAACGCCCGCCTGCTGATGACGGACCCCGCCGGGGCCGCGCAGTTCATGCAGGACGGGCCGTGCCGGGCCGCCTTCGTGGGGGCCGGCGAGGAAGGGTCCTTCAAGGCCGCGCTGCGCTCCGCCGCGGACGTCCGGCTGGCATCGCGCGTCCAGGGGGTCGCCATCAACGGCGGGCGTAACCTCGACATCGGCATCTACATCCGGCAATGAACAGCACCATGACGAAGTGGAACGAGCTGCGCTGGAGCCCGCGCTTCACCGTCCCGGCCCTGTTCGCCCTGGTTCTGGTCGTGGTGGGGGCCGACGATCTGCGGGTGGCGACGGCCGCAGCCCACGAGGGGCCGGCGCTGCGCGCGCTCGGGGATTTCATCAGCCGTTTCGGCCTGTCGGGCTACATGCTGGGGGTGTCGGCCGCCCTGGCGGCCGTGGCGATCCTCGCGGGGCGGGGCGCCGAGACGCTGGACGCCGCGCTGCGCGCCCGCCGCCTCGCCGAGCGGGCGGTCTTCTTCTTCACGGCGATCGCCGTCTCGGGCCTCGTCTGCCAAGGCATCAAGCACCTCGTCGGGCGGGCGCGCCCCAAGCTCCTCGCGACCTTCGGCGCCTTCCACTTCGCCGGCCCGACGTGGCGGTCCGGCATCGACAGTTTCCCGTCCGGCCACTCCACCACGGCCTTCGCGGCGGCCGTCGCCTTGAGCGTGCTGCTGCCGCGGTGGCAGGCCGCCTTCTTCGCCGCCGCACTGGCGATCTGCGCGGCCCGCGTGCTGGCCGGCGCCCATTACCCGAGCGACGTCGTGGCCGGCGCCGGCCTGGGCAGCCTCGTGGCCCACCGGCTCGCCCGCAGCTTCGCCGAGCGGGACCTCCTCCCGCCGGCCGCGGCGATGCCGCGGGTCTCGCCGTGAGCGACCTCGACGTGACGGTCGTGGTCCCGGTCCTCGACGAGGCCGGAAACCTTGGCCCCCTGATGGACGAGGTCGAGGCGGCGCTCGCCGGGCGCCATGCCTTCGAGGTCATCATCGTGGACGACGGATCGCGCGACGGCTCGGGGGCCGAAGCCGCGGACCTCGCGCGGGAGCGGGCGTGGCTGCGGGTGCTGCGCCACCCTGAGACCTGCGGCAAGTCGGCCGCCGTGAAGAGCGCCGTCTCGGTGGCCCGCGCGCCGCTGATCGTGACGATGGACGGCGACGGGCAGAACGACCCGGCCTTCATCCCGGCCTTCCTGGCCCGCATGGCCGAGGCCGGCGAGGGGTGCGGCCTCGTCCACGGGCAGCGGCTCGGCCGCAAGGACACCGGCTTCAAGAAGTTGCAATCGCGCCTCGCGAACGCGATTCGCCGCGCGGTGCTGCGCGACGGCACGCGCGACACGGGCTGCGGCTTCACCTGCATTCGCCGCCACGTCTACATGGATCTGCCCTTCTTCGACGCGCTGCACCGCTTCCTGCCGGCGCTCGTGGGCCGCGACGGCTACCGCATCGCCCACGTCGACGTGGTGGACAGGCCGCGCCGGAGGGGCGTGTCGAAATACGGGTTTTTCGACCGGCTCGGCGCCGGCATCGTCGACCTCATGGGCGTCGGCTGGCTGCTGGCGCGGCGCCGGTCGGTGCCGGCCGCCGAGGAGGTCGAGACCCGTGTTCTATAGCCTACCGCACGACGTCGGCGTCTACCTCTACGACGTGTTCGTCGGGCGCTTCGACCTTTGGGTCGCCTTCGGCATCGCGGCCCAGATGATGTTCGCCGGCCGCTTCCTCGTGCAGTGGATCGAGAGCGAGCGGGCCGGCCGCAGCGTCATCCCCGTGTCGTTCTGGATCCTGTCCATCGTCGGCGGCGGCATGACGCTGGTCTACGGCTTCGTCCGCCACGACGCGATCATCATCCTCGGCCAAGTGCTGTCCAACGTCATCTACGTGCGCAACCTCGTGCTCATCGCCAGGAACAGGCGGGCCGGGGGATCCAAAGCGGGCTGACCCGCTTTCCCCGGCCCGACCCCTGTCAGGCCGCGGCGCGCAGCCGCGCGAAGCCGCGGTCGAGGTCGCCCCGGAGGTCGTCGAGGTCTTCGAGGCCGATGCTCAGGCGCAGCGTCGGCCCGCCGGGGTTCCACGCCGTCGCGGTGCGGTA
Source organism: uncultured Lichenihabitans sp. (assembly GCA_964243135.1). GTDB lineage: Bacteria > Pseudomonadota > Alphaproteobacteria > Rhizobiales > Beijerinckiaceae > Lichenihabitans. The sequence continues at coordinate 5,068 of CAXTFP010000101.1, read as the reverse complement.
GGGCGCGCAGTCGAACGGGATAATCAGACTCTCGTAGCCGCCCCAGGATGCGCCGATCCCGAACAGCTCCAGCCCATCCACCATGGCCGCGACGGCCGCGCGGGGCGCGGGCTTCAGCACGACGGAGAACAGGCCCGACGAGCCCAGGAAGTCGCGGCGCCACAGGTCGTGGCCCTCGCTTTCGGGCAGGGCGGGGTGCAGCACCCGCAGCACTTCCGGCCGCTCGGCCAGCCACCGCGCCATGGCGAGGGCCTGGCGCTCCGCCTCGCGCAGGCGCAGCTCCATGGTGCGCAGGCCCCGCAGGGCCAGGAACACGTCTTCCGGCCCCGCGCAGATCGCGAATTCCGTGAAGCAGCGCTTGAGGGCCGGCCAGTAGCGGTCGTTGGCGCTCGTCAGCCCCAGCAGCAGATCGGAATGGCCCGACAGGTATTTGGTGCCGGCCTCGATGGCGATGTCGACGCCGCGCGCGTGCGGCGGGAAGAACAGAGGCGTGGCCCAGGTGTTGTCCATCACCACGCAGACGTCGCGCGCCCGGGCGGCCTCCGCGATGGCCGGCACGTCCTGCATCTCGAAGCTCTGCGACCCCGGCGCCTCGACCATCACAGCGCGGGTGTTCGGGCGGAACAGTTCGGCGATGCCGCCGGCCACCTTCGGGTCGTCGTAGGTGGTCTCGACGCCGAAGCGCTTCAGCGTGCCATCGCAGAAGCGGCGGGTGGGGAAATAGGCAGAATCCGTCACGAGGAGGTGGTCGCCGGACCCCAGCACCGCCAGCAGCGCGACCGTGATGGCCGCGAGGCCCGAGGGCGTCAGCACCGTGCCCGAAGCCCCGGCGAGTTCCGTCCAGGCGGTCGTCAGCGCGTCCGTCGTGGGTGTGCCCTGCGTCCCGTAGGTGTAGCGGTTCTGCCCGCCCTGGTAATCGTCGATTGTGTCGGCCAGCACGGTCGATCCGCGGTAGATCGGCGTGTTGACGAAGCCGTGCTGCTCGGACGGGTTCCGCCCGGCATGGACGAGGCGCGTGCGCGAGCGCAGGGCGGAGCGTGTTTCTGCTGACAGTTTGCTCATGGATGCTCTGGTTGCTGCCGGTTCGGCGGTCAAGGTGGGCGCTCGCGCGGCAGGGCCCCGCACGTTCACATTGGAGTGCTGGAGCACGGCTTGGCCGGCCTCGGCAAAGCGTTGTGTGATGCTCAAGGACCAAGCACATCGGGCCGGGGCGCCTCGCTCCATCATGCCCGGGATCAGCGGATCGGGGAAGACATGAAACTGGCGATCAAGGCATTGGCGGGGCTGCTCGCGTCCTGCGCGTTTGGCCTGTCGGGCGCGGCGGCCTCGGCCGGCACGCTCGACGCCGTGAAGGGCAAGGGCACGCTCACCTGCGGCGCCAACACGGGCCTCGCGGGCTTCGGCCTCCCGGACGACAAGGGCCAGTGGACGGGGCTCGACGTCGACGTGTGCCGCGCCATCGCGGCGGCCGTGCTCGGGGACGCCAAGAAGGTGAAGTTCGTGGCGCTGGACGCCAAGAACCGCTTCACGGCGCTCCAGTCCGGCGAGATCGACATCCTGTCGCGCAACACCACCTGGACCTCGTCGCGGGAAAGCACGCTGGGCCTCGTCTTCGGCCCGGTGAGTTTCTACGACGGCCAGGGCTTCCTCGTGAAGAAGAAGCTCAACGTGTCCTCGGCCAAGGAGCTCAACGGCGCCTCGGTCTGCGTGCAGCAGGGCACCACCACCGAGCTGAACCTCGCCGACTATTTCCGCGCCAACGGCATGAAGTACGAGTCCGTCGCCTTCCAAAGCGAGGACGAGACCCTGAAGGCCTTCGAGTCGGGCCGCTGCGACGCCTTCACGACCGACTCCTCGGGCCTCTATGCCGAGCGGCTGCGCCTGTCGAACCCCGACGAGAACGTCGTCCTCCCCGAAATCATCTCCAAGGAGCCGTTGGCCCCCGCGGTGCGACAGGGCGACGACCAGTGGCTCGACGTGGTGCGCTGGTCCTACTACGCCATGCTCAACGCCGAGGAGCTGGGCGTGACGTCCAAGAACGTCGACGACATGAAGAAGTCCGACAACCCCAACATCCGCCGCCTGCTCGGCGTCGAGGGCGACCAGGGCAAGGGACTCGGCCTGTCGAACGACTGGGCCTACAACATCGTCAAGCAGGTCGGCAATTATGGTGATATCTTCGACCGCAACGTGGGCGACGGCTCGCCCCTGAAGATCAAGCGCGGCCTCAACGCGCTGTGGGACAAGGGCGGTCTCCAGTACGGCCCGCCGATCCGCTGACGCCGGTGGCTGGCCTGCCGCTTGCAGAGCGCGGCGGGCCAAGCAGGTTCTCGCGAACCTGCTCACACTTTGAAGACTGAGCAGCGTTGATTTCGCTTCGAAAAAGCGAGATCTATCATAGCTTTAGCCACGCAAGGCTGCTTAGCCCGGCCCTTCGGAGCGGGATCTGAGGCGGATGGGGATGCGATGACGCGAGAGGCTGGCCATCCATGACGGTGCAGACGGCGAACGAGGCGGCCCCGAGATCCGGGTTGAGCTTCTACGATCCCAAGCTGCGCGGGATCGTATACCAGGTCGTCCTGCTCGGGGCCCTGGTGTTCCTGGTCTGGACGGCGTCGAGCTACGCCGTGGCCAACATGGCGCGGCTCGGCATCCCGCTGAACTTCGCCTTCTGGAACCAGACGGCCGGCTTCGAGATCAACCAGACGCTGCTCTCCTACTCGGCCCTGTCGACCTACGGCCAGGCCTTCTGGATCGGGCTGCTGAACACGCTGCTGGTCAGCGCGCTCGGCGTGGTCTTCGCGACCGTCATCGGCTTCGTCGTCGCGGTGCTGCGCCTGTCGCCGAACTGGATCGTGTCCAAGCTCGCCACCGTCTACGTGGAGCTGTTCCGCAACATCCCGCTGCTGCTGCAACTGCTGTTCTGGTACACGGTGGTGTTGAAGTCGCTGCCGCAGCCGCGCCAGTCGGTGTCGGTCTTGGGCGCCGTCTTCCTCAACACCCGCGGGCTGGTGCTGCCGAGCCCCGTGCTGCGCGACGGCGCCGGCCTCGTCGGCTGGGCCCTGCTCGCCGGGGTCCTCGCGGCGGTGCTCTTCGCGATCTATGCGGCGCGGCAGCAGGCCGCCACGGGCCGGCAGCTCCCGCGCTTCTGGGTCGGGCTCGCCCTCGCGGTCGGGCTGCCGCTCGTGGCCTACCTCGCCCTCGGCCTGCCCATCGGGCTCGACCTGCCGCAGCTCAAGGGCTTCAACTTCATCGGCGGCAAGCAGATCTTCCCCGAACTGGCCGCGCTGCTCCTCGGCCTGTCGATCTACACCGGCGCGTTCATCTCGGAGATCGTCCGCGCCGGCATCCAGGCGGTTGGGCGCGGCCAGCACGAGGCGGCCGACGCGCTCGGCATCCGGTCGAACGTCACCATGCAGCGCGTTGTCATCCCGCAGGCCATGCGGGTGATCGTGCCGCCGCTGACCAACCAGTACCTCAACCTCGTCAAGAACTCGTCCCTCGCTGTGTTCATCGGCTACCCGGACTTGGTGCAGGTCTTCGCCGGCACGGTGCTGAACCAGACCGGCGCCGCCATCCAGTGCATGGCCCTGACCATGGCGGTCTACCTCGCCATCTCGCTCGCCCTGTCGACGCTGATGAACTGGTATAATCAGCGCGTCGCGCTGGTCGAAAGGTGATGCCGTGAGCGACGCGACCTTCTCGTCCGGCCAAGCCTACCTCCGCACGGTCCCGAGCCCTGCCGAGCCGCCGCCCGCCCTCGTCCAGGGGCCCGTCGCCTGGGCGCGCAAGAACCTGTTCTCGTCGCCGGTGTCGGCGATCCTCACGGTGCTGTCCGCCCTGTTCCTGGCCTGGGTCGTGCCGGGCCTGTTCCGCTTCCTCGTGACGGACGCCGTGTGGCAGGGCGACACGGGCGAAGTCTGCCGCGCCCATCAGGGCGGCGCCTGCTGGCCCTTCATCACTCACAAGCTCGGCTTCTTCTGGTACGGCGCCTATCCCGAAAGTGAGCACTGGCGCATCGACCTCGTCGAGGCCATCGGCGCGGTGCTGCTGGTCTGGCTGCTGTGGCAGAGGCTCCCCAAGCGCAACGTTGCGGCCGCGCTGTTCTTTCTCGCCTATCCGGTCGTGGCCTTCTTCCTCCTCAGCGGCGAAGACTGGCTCGGCCTGCCCGTGGTCGAGACGAGCCTGTGGGGCGGTGTGCTCGTCACCCTGCTGGTGTCGCTGGTGGGGATCGTGTTCTCGCTGCCGCTCGGCGTCCTGCTGGCTCTGGGGCGCCGGTCGAAGCTCCCCATCGTGAACGCGATCTGCACGGGTTTCATCGAGATCGTGCGCGGCGTCCCCTTCATCACCGTGCTGTTCATGGCCAACTTCATGCTGCCCCTGTTCCTGCCCGAGGGCTGGACGCCGGACCGCCTGCTGCGCCCGCTCGTCGGCACCGCGCTTTTCGCCGCCGCCTACATGGCCGAGGTGGTGCGCGGCGGGCTGCAGGCCATGCCCAAGGGCCAGTTCGAGGGCGCCTCCGCCATGGGCCTCGGCTATTGGCAGACCATGCGACTCATCATCCTGCCGCAGGCCCTGACGCTGGTCATCCCCGGCATCGTGTCGAGCTTCATCAGCCTGTTCAAGGACACGACGCTGGTGGCCATCGTGGGCATCTTCGACCTGCTGCGCACGATCGAGAGCGCCCGCAACGACCCGGTCTGGAGTTCGCCCACCACCTCGGCCACCGGCTACGTCGTGGCGGCGGCCTTCTACTGGACTTTCTGCTTCGGCATGTCGCGCTATTCGCAGGGCATCGAGCGCCGGCTGCGCGCCGGCCGCCGCCACTGATCACCGGGACCATCACCATGAGCGCCGTTCCAGCCACGCCGTCCGCCCGCTACGACGGGGATTACGCGGTCGACCTCCTCGGCGTGCACAAGTGGTACGGCGCCTTCCACGTGCTGCGCGACGTGAACCTCCACGTCCGCCGCGGCGAGAAGATCGTCATCTGCGGCCCCTCGGGCTCCGGCAAGTCCACCATGATCCGCTGCATCAACCGCCGGGAGGAGCACCAGAAGGGCGGCAT
>CAXTFP010000100.1:0-8616 GCA_964243135.1 uncultured Lichenihabitans sp. | reverse complement strand
TCATGAACCTGCGCGCGCAAAACCGCCTGGCCGAGGCAGCCGTCCTGCTCGAGCAGAGAGCGGTCGCCAATCCGGCGGACGGAAACCTGCTGGTCCAGCTGCTGGAACTCTATCAGGCGCGCGGCGACGTCGGCCCCTGCTTCGTCCTGGCGGCCGACACCGTGGTCAGCGTCGGGCGGCGCATCCTGCCGAAATGCGAGACGCGCGACGAGGCCGAGGCCTGCCTCCGGCTGCTCTCCGGGCGGGCCCATCGCGTCCACACCGGCGTGACGCTGCTGACGCCGCGCGGCGGGCGGCGCCACCGGCTGGTCGAGAGCCGCGTCCGCTTCAAGCGCCTGTCGGGCGCCGAGACCGAGGCCTATCTCGACACGGGTGAGTGGAGCGGCAAGGCCGGCGGCTACGCCATCCAAGGACTCGCCGGCTGCTTCGTGGTCAAGCTGGTGGGCTCCTACACGAGCGTCGTCGGCCTGCCGCTCTACGAGACCACCTCGCTCCTCGTGGGCGAGGGCTTTCCGATCCACGCGGCCTGGGGTGGCGGTCAGGCCGCCTGACGCCGTCCACCTGGAGTGCGCCCATGCCCGACGCCGCCAACGACGATGCCCCCCCGGGGCCCGGTTCGAAGCGCCGCTGCCCGATCTGCGGCAAGCCGGCCTCGGCCGAGGTGTCGCCCTTCTGCTCCAAGCGCTGCGCCGACGTCGACCTCCACCGCTGGCTCGGCGAGGGCTACCGCGTGCCGGTCGAGGTCGACGACGACATGCGGGACAGCCCGGACGCGGAGTGACCCCGGCCGGGCCGCGTCTCAATCGTCGTCGTCGTCCGTCTTGGCCCTGGGCTGCTCGGGCCGGGAGAACACGGCGTTGCAGCCCACGCTGAGCTGGGCCTTGTGCTGCCGCAGGCAGGACGTGATGGCGTCCTCGTCGGGGATGTTGGCGGCGCAGAGGCGGTAGACGTCGGGGGTGCAGGCGAGTTGGTCGTCCGCGCTGCCGCGGTTCTGGGCCAGTGCGGCGGTCGGGAGCGCCACGGCGCAGACGAGGAGCAAAGTCGCTGTTCGTGTCACCGGTCGTGAACCTTCCTGTTGTTGTCGCGGACAACGCCCGCTGGTCGCGATGGATCCGCTGCCGGGCGCCCCCTGGCCCTCACGCCTTCCGCAGGAGGAAGCGGATGTCGCGGCCGGACCGCACCGTGTCCAGCAGGGCGTCGCCCGTCTCGCGCGCGAGATTGGGGATGTCGAGCCCGGCCAGCGGATCGGTGCACAGCACCTCGATGGTGTCGCCCGGGGCGAGGCTTCCGAGCGCCTTCCGGGTGCGCAGGACGGGCAGGGGGCACTTGAGGCCGCGCAGATCCAGGATCGCGCTTCCGTCGCCCGGCACAGAGTCTCGTCTGTCCATGGGCCGGCTTTAAACCTCGCCGCCGCCCTCGTCCAGCCGGCTCGGCATGGACCGCGGAGGGCGGGCGCAACCCTCTGGACAAGCCACCGGGCCGTCCTTATAAGCCCCTCAGCCGCGGCCCGGACGGGCCAGGCACGCCCAGGTAGCTCAGTTGGTAGAGCATGCGACTGAAAATCGCAGTGTCGGTGGTTCGATTCCGCCCCTGGGCACCAACAACCTGAACGACTTACGCCTTAGATGCTGTTGCAGCATGAAAGTCCACTTCTGTCAGGCCGATGTCTCATCGGTTTGACAGAGTAGCCATACTTTCTGACCGAATTGATGGCTGATCGACTCTAAAGCGAGTCAGCCTCTTCGAAGCCCGTTCTGATCAGCGCTTCGAGATGCGTGAAGTCGCCGTCGGCCGCCACCTCTCCGCCGTCGAAGGTCGCGATGGCCGCGCGCACCCGTTCGGCGATCGTTCCCCTCGGGTCCGGGCGGCTCTCCATGTGATCCTGTTGGGGTCGGGTGAGCGCATAGTGCGGGGAGCCGCCCCCATGCCCCTTCTCGTTGAACATCATGCCGTCGATGAAGCGCCGCATCACCTCGACGGCGACCGGGAACTCCGTCGCGTCGGACTCGCCCGGCCCGATCGCGTCGGCCGTGGTGATGTTGGTCCCGCCCAGCCCCGCGTCGAACAGCTTCAGGTAGACCCGGCAGGCCATTCTGGCCCGCTTCTCCGCTAACAGATCCGTCATCGTCGCCTCACCTCCATCGCCGGCGCGCCCGGCCGCGATCGTCGGCCGTGTCGCCCTCAGACGGGTTTCTCGGTGGTGGACGCGCTGCTGTTGGGGGTGGGGACGCTCGGGAACAGCTCGTGCCCCACGAGGAACAGGGCGCCCATGCCGAGCACCATCACCATCACCGCCAACATCGTGGCCACGTTCGTTCCACCCGACATGATCCCTCGCCGGTCCACCCCACGGGTCGTCGAACCCGCTGGCCAACGTCGCCGGAAAGTCCGGAGTTGCCTCAGGGTCGGGGTGCGCAGTGTCTCACCCCGGGGCGGGCATCTCGCCCCCGGACCGGTGGTGCGATGCTCGCCGATGCGCGCCCCGCGCCGATCTGCTAATCCCCCGGGCTCATCCCGCGCGCGCAGGCGGGCAGGCGATCCGCCGGGCGAAGCCTCGCCCCGCGGCCCGGAGTCGAACGATGACCGCTGACACGACGAGCATCCCCGCCCATTTCGAGCCCGAGGCGGTCGAGCCGAAGCTCGTCGACCGCTGGCTCGAGACCGGCGTGGGCCGCGCCGACGTGCATTCCTCGAAGCCCAAGTTCTCGGTCGTCATGCCGCCGCCCAACGTCACGGGCCAGCTCCACATCGGCCACGCCCTCGACATGACGCTGCAGGACGTGGTCGTGCGCCACAAGCGCCAGCGCGGCTTCGACGTCCTGTGGCTGCCCGGCACCGACCACGCCAGCATCGCGACCCATTTCGTGGTCGAGCGCGAGCTCGCCAAGGCCGGCGAGACCCGCTTCACTCTGGGCCGCGACGCCTTCCTGGCGCGGGCCGCCGCCTGGAAGGACCAATCGGCCGGCGCCATCCAGGCGCAGCTCCGCCGCCTCGGCTGCACGCCCGACTGGTCGCGCGAGCGCTTCACCCTGGATCCCGTGCTGACGCGGGCCTCGATGCAAACCTTCGTGCGGCTCTACCGCGAGGGTCTGATCCGCCGCGGCTCGCGCCTCGTCAACTGGGACCCCAAGTTCCGCACGGCGGTCTCTGACCTCGAAGTCGAGACGCGCGAGGTCGAGGGCCACCTGTGGTACCTGCGCTATCCGCTGGCCGACGACCCGACCCGCCACGTCGTCGTGGCGACGACCCGGCCCGAGACCCTGTTCGGCGATCAGGCCGTGGCGGTCAACGGCGCGGATCCGCGCTACGCCGACCTCATCGGCCGCCATGTCGTGCTGCCGCTGACGGGCCGCACCATTCCGATCCTGGCGGACGACCACGCCGACCCCGAGCAGGGCACCGGCGCCGTCAAGATCACCCCGGCGCACGACTTCAACGATCACGAGGTCGGGCTGCGTCACGGCCTCGTGCCGCTCGACGTCATGACGCCGGACGCGCGCATGAACGACGCCGTCCCCGAGCCCTACCGCGGCCTCGACCGCTTCGAGGCGCGGGCGGCCGTCGTCGCCGACCTCGACGCGATGGGCGCGCTGGAACGGGTCGAGCCCAAGACGATCGCGCAGCCGTTCGGCGACCGCTCGGGCGTCGTGGTCGAGCCGCGCATCACCGACCAGTGGTTCATGGACGTGGCCCCGGCCGCGGCGGCCGCGGCGGCGGCCGTCCGCGCCGGCGAGACGCGCTTCGTGCCCGCGAGCTGGAGCAACGTGTTCTTCCGCTGGATGGACAACATCAAGCCCTGGTGCATCAGCCGCCAGCTCTGGTATGGCCACCGCATCCCGGCCTGGTACGGCCCGGACGGCGAGATCTTCGTCGCCCAGACGGAAGCCGAGGCCCTGGCCGAGGCCCGCGCCCGCACCGGCCGCGACGACGTCGCCCTGGAGCGCGACCCGGACATCCTCGACACTTGGTTCTCCTCGGCGCTCTGGCCCTTCGCCACGATGGGCTGGCCGGACGAGACGCCGGACCTCGCCCGCTACTACCCCACCGACCTCCTGGTGACGGGCTTCGACATCATCTTCTTCTGGGTGTCCCGGATGATGATGCAGGGGCTGACGCTGCGCGGCGAGGTGCCGTTCCGCGACGTCTACATGCACGGCCTCGTGCGCGACGCCGCGGGCCAGAAGATGTCCAAGACCAAGGGCAACGTCATCGATCCACTGGACCTGATCGGAGAACACGGCGCCGACGCCACCCGCATGACGCTGATGCTGAACTGCGGCCACGGCCAGGACATCCGCATGTCGAAGGACGCCGTGCGCCCCGCACGGCTCTTCGCCAACAAGCTGTGGAACGCCGCGCGCTTCGCGGCCCTGAACCGCTGCTTCGACGCCCCGACCCCGTTCCCGGCGGCGCCGGCCCACCCCGTGGATGCCTGGATCGTCGCCGAACTGGCCGCCGTCGCCCGCGACACGCTGACGGCGCTCGACGAATACCGCTTCAGCGACGCCTCCTCGGGCCTGCAGGCCTTCGTGCGCGACACGTTCTGCGACTGGTACATCGAGTTCTCGAAGATCACCATGAACGGCGAGGACGCGGGCGCGGCGGCCGAAACGCGCGCCGTGCTGGGCTGGTCCCTGAAGACCATCTGCCAGCTCCTCAACCCGTTCATGCCCTTCGTCACCGAGGCCCTGTGGGACGGGTTCGGCGCCGGGGAGCCGATCACCGCGGCCCTCCTGCCCGACTTCGAGGCCCTGCCGGGGCGCAGCGCCGCGTCGGGCGAGGTCGAGGCCGTGGTGGCGCTAGTGTCGCGCATCCGCTCGGTGAGGAGCGAGCTGAAGGTGGCGCCGGGCCGGCCGATCCCGCTGCTCGTTTCGGCACCCGGCGAGCCCGTCCGGGCGCGGCTCGCCCGCTTCAGCGCGCAGATCCGCCGCCTCGCCAACCTGTCGGGCATCGACGAGGCCGAGGCGGCGCCCGAGGGCTCGGTCCGCCTCGCGGTGGACGGCACGGACTACCTCCTGCCGCTGGCCGGCATCGTCGACTTCGCCAAGGAGCAGCAGCGGCTCGAAAGGGAGCTGAAGAAGAACGAGGGCGACCGCGGGTCGCTGGCGCGCCGCCTGTCGGATCCCGCCTTTTTGGAGAAGGCCGCGCCGGAGGTGATCGAGGTCAACCGCGCGCGCCAGGCGGCGGCCGACGCCGAGCGCGACCGGCTCGTGGCAGCGCTGGCGATGATGTGAAGCGAGGTCGCGGCGTCGCGCCCGGACGGCCGTTGCGGTGATGGCCGCGAAAGCTGCTAAGAGGGGCGGCGGCGCCGAAGGCCCGATGGCGGGGCGCGACCTCGACGGCCGCCGGCCCCCGCGAGGTTCGAGAGTACACGATGTCCGATTTCATCCGCGAGGTCGACGAGGAATATCGTCAGGACCAGTTCCGCCGCTTCCTGTCGCGCCACTGGGTCTCGCTGCTGCTCCTCGTTCTCCTGGTGCTGGCCGGCGCGGGCGCGTGGCGCGGCTACCTGTACTGGCGCCAGCAGGCCGCCGAGGCGGCGGGGGCCCGCTACTTCGACGCGATCGACCTCTACGCCACGGACCCCAAGGCCTCGCTTTCGGGGCTCGACGCCCTCGGGGCCGACGGGCCCGCCGGCTATCGCACCCTGGCGCGGTTCCGCGCCGCGGGCGAACTCGGCAAGACCGACGTCGCGGGCGCCGTGAAGGGCTTCGACGCCCTCGCGGGCGACGGCACGGTCGATCCGGAGTTCCGCGACATCGCCCGGCTGCGCGCCGGCCTGCTCTCGGTCGACACGGCGGAGCCGGCCGAGCTGCGCCGGCGGCTCGAACCCCTGGCGGACGCCAACTCGGCCTACCGATCGATCGCCCGCGAGATGCTGGCCGCGGCCGCGATGAAGCGCGGCGACGATGCGGATGCGGGCCACTGGCTCGACGGGATCGAGGCCGACCCCCTGGCCGCGCAGGACAGCCGCCAGCGCGCCGGTTTCATGCGCGGCGTGCTGCGGGCCGCCAAGCCCTTCGCGGCCGCGGAGGCCGCGAAGCCCGAGTCGTCGGCCCAGCCCGCACCGGCGCCCACGCCGTGAGCAAGGTCGCCATCATCGGCCGCCCCAACGTCGGCAAGTCGACGCTGTTCAACCGGCTCGTCGGCAAGAAGCTGGCGCTGGTCGACGACCGGCCCGGCGTCACCCGCGACCGGCGCGAGGGCGAGGCCGAGCTGTTCGACGCCACCTTCACGCTGATCGACACCGCCGGCCTCGACGACGCCGCCGAGGAAACGCTCGCCGGGCGCATGCGCCAGCAGACCGAGGTCGCGGTGGCGGACGCCGACGTGATCCTGTTCGTCATCGACAGCCGCATCGGCGTGACGCCGGTCGACAGCCACTTCGCGTCCCTGGTGCGTCGGGCCGACAAGCCCATCATCGTGGTGGCCAACAAGGCGGAAGGGCGGGCCGGCGAGGCGGGCGCGCTGGAGGCGCACGAGCTCGGGCTCGGCACGCCCGTGGCGATCTCGGCCGAGCACAACGAGGGCATGATCGACCTCTACGACGCGCTCGCGGCCGTGCTGCCCGAGGCCGCGCCGCCGCCCGTCGAGGAGGAGGCCGTCCCCTTGGCCCTCGGCGAGGACGAGGACGGCACCGAGTTCGACCCCACGAAGCCGCTGCGCATCGCCGTGGTGGGCCGGCCCAACGCCGGCAAATCGACGCTGCTCAACGCCTGGCTCGGCGAGGACCGGCTGCTCACCGGCCCCGAGCCCGGCATCACCCGCGACGCCATCGGGCTCGCGCTGCGCTGGCGCGATCGCGACCTCAAGGTCTTCGACACGGCGGGCCTGCGCAAGCGCGCCCGCATCGAGGACAAGGTCGAGAAGCTCGCCGCCGCCGACGCCATCAGGGCCGTGCAGTTCGCGGAGGTGGTGATCGTGCTGCTCGACGCTACGATCCCCTTCGAGAAGCAGGACCTCACCATCGCGGCCCTGGCCGAGCGCGAAGGCCGGGCCATCGTCATCGGCGTCAACAAGTGGGACCTGATCGAGGCGCGCGGATCCAAGCTGTCCGAGATGCGCGAATCGGCCGAGCGCCTGCTGCCGCAGATCCGCGGCGTGCCGGTCGTGCCCGTCTCGGGCCGCACCGGCTTCGGCCTCGATCGGCTGCTGGAGGCCTCGTTCCGCGTGGCCGAGACCTGGAACCGCCGTCTGTCGACGGCGCGGCTGAACCGCTGGCTCGGCGGCGCTCTCGACGCCAACCCGCCGCCGGCCGTCAGCGGGCGCCGCATCAAGATCCGCTACATGACGCAGGCCAAGGCGCGGCCCCCCACCTTCGTGCTCTTCGGCAACCAGCTCGTCGCCCTGCCGAAGTCCTACCAGCGCTACCTCGTCAACGGGCTGCGCGAAACCATGGAGCTGCCGGGCGTCCCCATCCGCATGGTCATGCGCCAGGGCGAAAACCCCTACGACAAAAATAGGAAGCGCTGAGGCCTCACGCCTCCTCGACGACCCGCAGCCACGGCCAGCGGGCGCGGTAGTCCTCGACCTTGGCGCGGAACAGCGCGGGCTGGGGATGGCGCGGGTTGATCCGCAGGGTGCCGCGCTCGACCTCGTCGAGGCCGAAGGGCGCGTAGACTTCCCCCGTCCCGGCCGCGATGCCCACCGCCGTGCAGGCCACGAGGAAGCGGTCGATCCCGTCCCGCGCGGAGCGGAGCCGCGGGCAGAGCACGCCGAAGCGCGCCTCGTACCAGAGGTGGACGCGCGCCTGGTTGCGGACCTCCACCCGGAGGGGCACGTCGGCGAAGAGCGCCGCGGCCCGCCGGATGGCGCTGTCCTCGGCCTCCCAGGACAGGTCCTCGTCGAAGTAGAACACGTCGGCGTCGCGGATCCCGAGATCCGGTGCCCGCCCGCCTGCCACGTTCCACACCGTCTGGAACAGGCAGCCGGCCGTGAGGTGGCCCTGCGGCAGCCTCAGCTCGGGCAACCGGTCCAGCACGGCCGCGACCGTGGCGTTCTGGCGGACGGTCTCCCGGAACCGATGCGGCGTCATGGCGGCCTCCCCGGTCACGCTACCACGGGCTTGTTGACCGGGCGGCCCGCTCCGTAAGGATGCGGCCGTCGCGCGAGGAGTCCCGGACATGAGCTTCGACCTGAAGAGCCCCGCCGTGGCGGTGACGCCGCCGGCCGGCCCGCTGCGCGGGCGCGTGTCGCCGCCGGGCTCGAAGAGCATCACCAACCGGGCGCTGCTGCTCGCCGCCCTGGCGCGCGGCACGAGCCGGCTCACCGGCGCGCTGAAGAGCGACGACACGCGGCTGATGGCCGAGGCCCTGCGCCGAATGGGCATCGGCATCGCCGAGCCCGGCGATACGGAGTTCGTGGTCACGGGCGAGGGCCGGCTCCGCGCGCCGGACGGGCCGCTCCACCTCGGCGACGCCGGCACGGCGACCCGCTTCCTCACGGCCGCCGTGGCGACGGTGGACGGCACCGTCGTGGTGGACGGCGACGCCCACATGCGCCGGAGGCCGATCGCGCCCCTGGTCGAGGCGCTTCGCGGGCTCGGGGTCGCGGTCGAGGCCCCGACAAGCTGCCCGCCCGTGACCGTGCGGGGACGGGGCCGGCTCGGGGCCGGGC
>CAXTFP010000099.1:0-8694 GCA_964243135.1 uncultured Lichenihabitans sp. | reverse complement strand
ATGTTGAACCCGTCGGGCTCGACGCCGATCGAGAAGACCTCGGCCCCGAGCTCCCACAACGCCTCGGGCGCCACCTTGTAGGCGGCGCCATTGGCGCAATCGACCACGATGCGAAGCCCGTCGAGCGACTGCGTCCGGGGCAACGTGCGCTTGGCGTACTCGATGTAGCGGGCGTGCACGCTGTCGATCCGCGTGGCTCGGCCGAGCTCGGCTGACTTGGCGAGACGGGTGCCGAGGTCGCTGTCAAGCAGTCGCTCGATGTCCTCCTCGATCTCGTCTGAGAGCTTGAAGCCGTCGGGTCCGAACAGCTTGATGCCGTTGTCCTCGTAGGCGTTGTGCGAGGCCGAGATCATCACGCCGATGTCGGCCCGCATGGAGCGCGTCAGCATGGCGATGGCCGGCGTCGGCATGGGCCCGAGCAGCATCACGTCCATGCCGACCGAGGTGAAGCCCGCCACCATGGCGTTCTCGATCATGTAGCCCGACAGGCGCGTGTCCTTGCCGATCACCACGCGGTGGCGGTGGCTGCCGCGCTGGAACAGGAGGCCCGTCGCCTGGCCGACCTTCATGGCGAGGTCCGGCGTGATGACGCCGTTGGCGCGCCCGCGGATGCCGTCCGTCCCGAAATACCTGCGGCCCATGAGAATGTACCTCGCGATGAAAGCCGCGCCATTCCCCCGGCCGTGGCCTCCCATATTCGCGCCAGACTGCCCCGGCAAGGTTCAAATTCGGTGAAGGACGGGGTCGCGGGCGCCTTGCGCGACCGAGCCCGCCCGCTCACATCTCGGGACGTGCCGGCACCGATCCGGCGCGTCCCGGAGCCCATCCCATGTCTGACAGCGTGACGACCCGGATCCTCGGCGGCTCGCCGCTGACCGTGCTGATCCGCCTCGGGGTGGTGTCGCTGCTGGTCGGCGCCCTGATGACCTGGGTGGGGATCGACGCGGCCGACCTCCTCTACGACCTCCAGCGCGGCCTGGTGCACCTCTACGGCACCGGCTTCGCGGCCCTGCGCGACATCGGCCGCACCCTGGTGGCGGGCGCCGCCGTGGTGCTGCCGGTTTGGTTCGTGCTGCGGGTGCTGAGTTACCGCGGGCCGCGCGGCCGGCGGGTGCTCGACGGATGGCGCGGGACCGCGGGCTTCCGCCCCGGCGCCGTGCCGCCCGAGGCGTCGCGCTGGTCGAACCCTGAGCGCCGGCCCTGAGCGCGCTCACTCGGCCGGCAGGCCGAGGCCGATTTCGCCCGCCGCGCGCCGGCCCCGCAGCACCGGCCCTTCGAGCAGGACGGCCGCGAGGCCGATGGCGGCCGCGATCGACAGCCACACGCCTGGCATGGCCTTGTTGCCGGTGGCGCCGATCAGATATTCGGAGATGAGCGGCGTGAAGCCCCCGAACACGGTGGCGAGGCTGTAAGCCATCGAGAAGCCGATGCCCTTGACCGAGGCCGGCATGATCTCGGTGAGGTGCACCACCATGGCGCCGTTGTAGACGCCGTAGATGAAGCTCAGCCACAGCTCGACCGCGAGCAGGCGCTCGAAGGACGGCGCCGAGGTCAGCCACAGCATGGTCGGGTAGGCCGTGAGGATGGCCGCCACCGTGCACAGGATCAACAGGGGCCGGCGGCCGATGCGGTCCGACACGGCGCCCGCCACGGGCAGCCAGAACAGGTTCGACACGCCCACGCAGAGCGTGACGATGAGGCTGTCGCTGGCCCCGAGCTTCAGCACGCCGCGGCCGAAGGTCGGCGTGTAGGCGGTGATGAGGTAGAACGACACCGTCGTCATGATGACGAACATCATGCCGACCCCGACGATGCGCCAGTTGCCGGCCAGCGACAGCCACACCTCGCTCAGGCGCGACGTCTTCTGCTGGCGGTGGGTGAACTCCTCGGTCTCGACCAGCGTGCGGCGCAGGAGGTAGATCAGCGGCACGATGAGACAGCCGATCACCAGCGGGACGCGCCAGCCCCAGTCGGACATCTGCTCGGGCGTCAGCAGGCCCTGGATCACCACGCCCAGGACGGCCGCGACGATCACCGCCACCTGCTGGCTGGCCGACTGCCAGGACACATAAAAGCCTTTGTGGCCCGGCGTCGCCACCTCCGACAGGTAGACCGACACGCCGCCGAGCTCGGCGCCGGCCGAGAAGCCCTGCAACAGCCGGCCCGCCACCACGACCAGCGGCGCGACGAGGCCGATCACCCCGTAGCCGGGCGTCAGCGCCACGGTGAGCGTGCCGACCGACATCAGCGCCAGGGTGAGGATCAGGCCGGCGCGGCGGCCGTGGTGGTCCATGTAGCCGCCCAGCACCAGCGCGCCGATGGGGCGGACCATGAAGCTGACCCCGAAGGTGGCCAGCGCCAGCATGATCTGGGCGAACTCGCTGCCGCTCGGGAAGAAGGCCCGGCCGATCTCCTTCGCGTAATAGGCGAAGACGAAGAAATCGTACATTTCGAGGAAGTTGCCGCTGGCCACCTGGACCACCGGCTTGATCCGGGCCCACCGGCCCGCGCCCGCCATCGCCGCCATCGCCGCGCCTCCCCGTTTCGCGACGATTAGCTCAATCCGCCGCGCGATGCACCTCCGCCCCGATCCCCGGCGGGAACAGGTGCGACCCGGCGGGCCCGAGGGGCAGGGGGTGGACGGACCGCACCGCGCCGAGGTCGAGCGGCCCGTAGAGGTGGGGGAAGAGCGCGCCGCCGCGCGACGGCTCCCAGCGCAGCGCCGGCCCCAGCGCCTCGGCCTCGACCGCGACCAGCAGGAGGTCGCCCTGCCCGGCGAAGTGGCGTGACGCCGTCTCCCTGAGCTGGCCGGGGGCCGAGAGGTGGATGAAGCCGTCCGCGAGGTCGACCGGCGCGCCGCGGAACGCCCCGGCGGCCTCGGCCTCGCGCCACAGCGCGGCGGGGGCGATCTTGTACACGAGGGTCGTCATGCGCGATGCTCCGGTCAGAATCGACCCTACGCTCTGGGTCGCGGGAAAGGCGAGGTGGATGCTGGATCGGGACATCGAGGCGATCGCCGATTGGCTGGTCCAGCAGGGGCTCGCGGGCGCCACGGAGCCGGAGCTGATGCAGGGCTTCTGCGGGCGCTGCGGGGAAGCGGGCCTCCCCCTGTCGCGCGCTCTGGCGCTGGTCGACACGCTCCACCCCGTCTACGAGGGCCGCGCCTTCCCGTGGCGCAACGACGGCGTCGCCGAGACCACGATGGATGAATATGGCCGCACCGACACCGGCGAGGCCGCCGAAGCGTGGCGGCACAGCGTCTTCCACCACATCGTGCAGAGCGGCTGCGGCGACCTCCGCCGCCACTTCGGCGGGGGCGACCCGTGCGACTTCCAGAACCTCGTGAAGTTCCGCGACGAGGGCCACGTCGACTACCTCGCGGTCGTGACGCGCTTCGCGGCCGACGCGCCCATCGGCGAGATGGACTGCGTCTATTCCCACTGGATGACGCGCGAGCCGCTGGGCTTCGCGGAGGCCGACATCACGGCGCTGCGCCGACTCGTGCCGGTGCTGGCCCTGGCGATCAAGAGCGCCTCCCTGGCCCGCATCGCGCAGACGCTGGTGGAAGTCTACCTCGGGCGCGACGCCGGGCGCCGGGTGCTGAGCGGGCGCATCTCGCGCGGCGTAGCCGACAAGATCGCGGCCGTGCTGTGGTTCTCGGACCTGCGCGGCTACACGTCCATCTCGGACACGGCGCCGCCCGGCGAGGTGATCCCGCTGCTCAACGACTATGCCGAAGCCGTCATCTCGGCCATCGACGACGCGGGCGGCGATGTTCTGAAGCTGATCGGCGACGGCACCCTGGCGATCTTCAAGGCCGACGACCCGGCCCAGGCCTGCCGCAGCGCGCTGGACGCGGAGGCCGACCTGCGCCGTCGCCTCGCCGCCCTCAATGCCCGGCGCGCCGCCGAGGGGCGGCCCGTCACCACGGTCTACCTCGGGCTGCACATCGGGGCGGTGTTCTACGGCAACATCGGGTCGGAAAGCCGGCTCGACTTCACGGTGGTGGGCCCGGCCGTCAACGAGGTGAGCCGCATCGCCGCCCTGTGCCGCTCGGCCGACCGCGAGGTGCTGCTGTCCTCGGACTTCCGGAGCGCCGCCCCGGCGGAGGCGCGGGACCACATCGTCTCGGTCGGCCGCTACGCGCTGCGCGGCGTCGGCAAGGCGCAGGAGCTGTTCACCCTCGACGAGACCGCGTGAGGACGGGCGCCCCGCTCCGGAATCCATCCCGAAACGGGACGGAGGAAGGTGTCGTTAACCATTTCCTCAAGTTTTCCCCCGATGCTTCGACGATCGCGCGAGTCCGGACGGACCGGAGCTTCGGCGGCCGTTCGAGAGGTCGGACATGCACACCATTGCCCTGGTCACCCAGAAGGGCGGTTCCGGCAAGAGCACCCTGTCGGCGTCTCTCGCCGTGGAAGCCCAGTCGCGGGGCGAGAAGGTCTTCCTCGTCGACATGGACCCGCAGAAGTCGCTGACGACCTGGGCGCAGAACCGCGCCGACGAGCGGCTGGGCGTCGAGGCCGTCACGCCGCGGCGGCTCGGCGCCGTGCTGGAAACGCTGGAAGCGAGCGGCGTCACGCTCGCGGTCATCGACACGCCGGCGAGCCTGTCGGCCGCCTCCGAATCCGCCATGATGATGGCCGACCTGATCGTCATCCCGGTCCGGCCGACGGTGTTCGACATCTGGTCGAGCGAGGCGACCTGGCGCCGCATCCGCGAGCTGCGCAAGGACTGCGTCTTCGTCCTCAACCAATGCTCGATCCTCCAGGGCAGCCGCCGCGTGAAGGAGAGCGCCGCGGCGCTCGAAGCCATGGGCGGGCTGCTCCAGCCGATGATCACGGCCCGGGTGGATTACCAGGACGCGATGCTGCGCGGCCTCGGCCCGACCGAGGTGGACGCCACCGGCCCCGCGGCCGACGAGATCCGCCAGCTCTGGCAGTCGCTGCGCCGCCGCGTCGCCCGCGCCCGCTTCGACCGCAGGGCCGCCCAGATCGCGGCGTGACCATCCCCTTCTCCCGCCTGCGGGAGAAGGTGCCCGGCAGGGCGGATGAGGGGACTTCCACAAGTGGTGGATCCCTCCTGATCCGGCGCTGCGCGCCACCCGGGTCCCATCCCGGCTTGCCGGGATGGGACCCGATTCTCCCGCTGGGGAGAAGGGCCGAACCTGTCGACGGTGAGCCAAGGCGAACGACGCCTGCCTCGGCACAGTCCTGCGCTTCGGCTGGCTGTTCGATTTGGGTCGACATGATTTCTGATCCCATGAGACGGCGTCGGCCCCGCATCGAGCATGACCCGAGGTGCGTGCGATACCTCGCACCGCCGATACCTCTTTCGATGTATCGTCCGGACCATGACCCTTCTTGGCGGCGCCTCCCTGACCCTCTGCGTCGCGCTGCTCGCGGGCTGTGCCGACGGGCCGGGGCGCTCGGCGCCGCCGACGGGCGGGGTGGCGTGCAACGGTCCGTGCAGGTGGTGGATGAGCCTGGGCGCGAAGCGGGAGGAGGCAGTGCCGCCGGCCGCGATACGGCGGCCGGCCAAGCCCGTCAGGGAGGCCGCCGCGGTGCCGCAGCACCTCGCCGCGACGCCGCGCCACCCCCGCCCGGACCGGATCGTGCGGGTGTCGGCGCCGCCCATCGCATTGGCGCGGATCGCGTCGCCCGCACCCGTCGCACCCGCGGGCGAGCCGCCGGCCGCCCATCCGGCCGACGGCGGCTGGGGGGTGCCGATCCCCGGCAGCGACCCCGTGCAGCCGGGGACGTGGGAGCCGCTGCGCTGAGGCGGGCGCGATGAGCCCTTTCACCCTCCTCCAGCTCGGCGTCGCCAGCGCGATCTTCATAGCGGCCGCGAGCAGCGCCAAGGCCTGGGCGCTGTCGCCCGCCGCCTGGAAGGTCCTGCTGACGATGGCGCTCTACACGGCGGGGAACCTCCTGATGCTACGGCTCATCCGGCAGATCGGCATGGCCACGGCCTTCAGCATCTCGGCCGTGCTGCAGCTCATCGCCGTGAACGCCGTCGCCATCGCGTTCTACGGGGAAAGCGTCGGCCGGGTGGAGGGCGTGGGCCTCGTCCTGGCCGTGGTGGCGGTCGCGCTGATCACGCTCGGGCCGCGCCTCGGCTGAAGGTTGTCGGAACGGCATCACTCCGCATCGGGCAGCGTCGCGCGCGAGCATCGCGTGACATAGGGCATGGCGATCCGGCCCCCGTCCGCGAAGCCCGGCTCGCGCGCCAGGACGGCGCGGACCTCGTCCAGCACGGCCTCGGCGTCGGACGGCGGGAGCACGATGAGGTAGCTGCGCGAGCGCACGAGGTCGAGCACGCCCTCGGCCGTGACGGGGGTCGACCAGGCCACGTCGCGCCGCTCGACCGGGCCGAAGGGTGGCCCGACGGGCGGATCGCGGCTGCCGTCCTCCATGAAGCCCACCCGATGCAGGATGGCGCCGAGCGCGCGCGTCCAGCCGTCATGCTCGTCGCGGCAGTTCCACAGCAGGCCGAGCCGGCCGCCGGGCTTCAGCACCCGCGCCACCTCCGGCACGGCCCGCGCCGGATCGACCCAGTGCCAGGCCTGGGCCACCAGCACGGCGTCGACGGAGGCGGCGTCGAGCGGGATGCGCTCCGCCGCGCCGTCGAGCACCGGCACGTTCGGCAGGACGCGGCGCAGCGCGTCCCGCATGCCCCCGTCGGGTTCGACCGCCACCACGTCGAGGCCGCGGCCGGCGAGCGCCCGCGTCAGCTTGCCGGTGCCGGCCCCGAGGTCCAGCACGCGGGCCGCGCCCGGCGGCAGCAGCCAGTCGAGCGCTGCCGCCGGGTAGGACGGGCGGGCGCGCTCGTAGGCCTCGGCGACGGCGCCGAACGAGCCGGCGTGGCATCGCCTGAGATTCGGCTCCGCCATTGCGTCATCCCCCCGGTACAGGCACCTCTCCGCAGGGCTTGTACCATGCGCCGGCGTGGAAGAAGTCTCGGCCGACGACGCTGAGGTCGAAGTTCCGCTCGACGCTCTCGCCGGCCGGCGTGCTGCACAGGTCCGACTGGAGGTGGGCGGCGGCGATCACCGGGAAGCTGCACACCATCCGGTCGATCGTCACCTGGTCGTGGGCGACGTCCACCACGATGCGGGCGTCCCCCGGCCCGCAATAGGTGCCGGCCGCGAGCGGGATGGGCTGGGCCGCGAGGGCGGGGCCCACGGCGAGGAGCACGGCCGCGACCACGGAGACGCGCCGGCCCGCGAGGGACGCGCGCCGCACCCTCACGGCTGCACCCCGCCCGACGGCACCGTTTCGGATGTCGGCGCCGCGATCGTCGGGGGCACCACCCCCGTCAGGGGCTCGGCGGGCGTCGCCACGGCGGGCCCGATCGCGGCGCCATCCACGGCGGGCGCGGCGTCACCGGAGTTGAGGCGCGCCGCCGGATAGGCCGGAATCGACACCTGCACGACCTTCGCGGTGGGGTCGTAGGCGGGGCCGTTGCGGTCGACCGGCCGCATGATGTCGCGCACGCCCTGGTCCGGGCCGGCCGACACGCCCCGGGGGGCGAGTGCGGGATAATGAGAGATGAGGTTGTAGCCGCCCAGCGGCTTCTGGCGGCCGATGTGGCAGGTGCCGCAGTCCGCCTTGGCGCTGTCCCCCATCTGGCCGAGCTGGTCGCGCGGGAACAGCACGGCGGAAGGGATCAGGAAGGACTTGTTGATGTCCTGCGTCATGTATTGGCCCCACAGCCCGTCGAGCCGGTAGGGGGGCGACTGCTGCCAGTCCCAGAAGGCGCGCGAATTGTGGCACAGGTTGCAGTTGGCGCCGATCGCGTCGGACCACTGCATCATCATGATGTAGAGGTTCTCGGCGTCCTGCTCGCGGGCCACTCCGCTGCCGCGCTCGCCCGGCAGGGCGGCGTTGGACTCGATGTTGGCGTCCGAGTCGCTCACGAGCCACTGCTCGTTGGATTCGGTCGGGAAGAAGTTGCGGATCGTCTGCGCGTTGGTCTGCCAGGGGCGCGGCTTGCCCAGGATGCCGGAATGCTCGGGCTCGGGCTGCTTGTACCAGACGCGGGGCGGCACGTTCTCGCCCCGGTGGCAGGTGAAGCAGACCACCCCGGAGGGGGCGACGTGGTTGCCCCAATCCGTGTTGATCTTCATCGTCATCTGGATCATGCGGCGGGCCACCTTGTCGGTGTAGAGCCCGTCGTAGGCGTAGTTGGGCGCGCCGTCCGCCCCCGCCTTGAGGTCGTGGCAGAAGCCGCAGCCCTGCTTGGGCGCCACCCACTGGGTGATGGCGACCATCAGCCGGTCGAACTCGGCCTGGGGGAGGTCGCCCAGTATCTGCACGTTCTTGTAGACGTCGCGGGCGAGCGGCCCGCCCTCGGCCGCGACCGGCAGGGGCTCGGGCACGGTGCCGTAGGGCGGCGGGCGGCGCGGGTTCGTCAGCACCACGAGTTCGGAGGCCGAGGGGCCGTAGTCGGTCGAGATCAGCGGCGGCCGGTCCCAGGTCGGCACCGCGAGGAGGAGGCCGCCGGCGATGACCGCGCCGCCGAGCGCCACGTAGGGCAGGTACCTCATTGCACACCGTCCTTGAAGGCGCTCGGCGGCAGGGGATAGGCCGGGTAGGCGGCGGGATACTGGCGGGCGATGCCGTGCTTGACGCCCCACAGGTACCAGTTGTCCACCACCGTGCCGGTCAGCAGCACGCCGATGCCCCCTGTCAG
>CAXTFP010000098.1:0-8700 GCA_964243135.1 uncultured Lichenihabitans sp. | reverse complement strand
TGTATCGCGGCACCACCATGGCCGGCATCATCCGCGACGAGGCGCCCCACAACCCGAAGCGCGGCTTCAACGGCGGCTACGAAATGGAGACGCTGTCGCTGGGCCTGCCCTTCATGGCGGCCTTCCTCAACCCGGGCGCCTGGGGCCGGAGCTTCACGGCCTCGATGGAGGCCTACCCGCGGATGGCCGGCATGTGGCTCATCGGCGAGGACATGCCGCAGGAGACGAACCGCATCACGCTCGACCCCACGGCCAAGGACAAGCACGGCATGCCGGTGGCCTGCGTACACTACGACGACCACCCGAACGACGTGGCGATGCGTAACCACGCCTACACGCAGGGCGCCGCCATC
The DNA here is from genome assembly GCA_964243135.1 of uncultured Lichenihabitans sp. Classification (GTDB taxonomy): domain Bacteria; phylum Pseudomonadota; class Alphaproteobacteria; order Rhizobiales; family Beijerinckiaceae; genus Lichenihabitans. Next base: position 8,347 of record CAXTFP010000098.1, on the reverse strand, counting down.
TATCAGGCGGTGGGCGCCAACGTCACTCTGCCGACCCCGCCCTATCCCTCGACCCACAACATGGGCACCAACCGGATGAGCGAGAAGCCGAAAGACGGCGTGGTCGACAAGTTCGGCCAAACCCACGACGTCAAGAACCTGTTCGTGTCGGACGGCTCGCAGTTCACCAGCGGGGCGGCCTGCAACCCGACGCTGACGATCGTGTCGCTGGCGATCCGCCAGGCCGACCATATCGCGACCCGCATGCAGAGCCGCGACATCTGAAGGGGGAAGCACCATGCTCAAGTCTATCCTCCACAAGACCGTCCTCGCGGCGGCTCTCGGCTCCGCCCTGGCGGCGCCCCTCGCCGCGGCCTGCCCCCTGCGGGCCGAGGCGCCGCGGCCCGCGATCGTGCTGGCCGACAACGCCGCGACCTCGACGCCGGCCCCGGCGGGCGGCGACGCGAAGAAGGCGGCCGACACGGTGGCCTTCCCCAACAGCCCCAACGGGTCCCCGGCCGCCGGCAACAAGGGGGCGCCGGTCGTCACCGACAAGGCGGCCTGCGAGGGGACCGGCCCCACCGCGACCTGCGGCGACAGCCCGAAGCCGTCCACGGCCGCCGACACCAGCGACACCGCGATCGCCACGCCCACCATGGTGAACGGCGCCGCGCCGAAGCCGTGACCGGGAGGGTGCCGGCGGCCCGCCGCCGGCACCGCTACCTGTGGGCCTCGAAGACCTTGAAGCCGCGCGCCTCGGCCCGCACCTCGACGCGGGCGAAGAGCGGCTTCAGCACGCCCTCGTAGGGCAGGTGGCGGTTGGCGGTGAGCCACAGCGCGCCGCCGCGCCGCAGCGCCTTGGCGGCCGTCGCGACCAGGCTCTGGCCCAGCCCCTGATCCTCGATGCCGCCCTGGTGGAAGGGCGGGTTCATCACCACGAAGTCGAGGTTGGCGAGCCCGCCCGGCCCCGGCCGGAGGTCGGCCCAGCGGATCTCCGCCCGCGGGTCGTCGACGTTGCGCCGGGCGGCCTCGACGGCGCGGCGGTCGAGGTCGATCAGCACGACGCCCTTCACCTTGGGCGAGCGGAGCGCGGCCCGGCCCAGCACGCCGATGCCGCAGCCGAAGTCGGCGCCCCTGCCCGAGAGCGCGGGCAGGGTCTCGATCAGCAGCGCGCTGCCGGGGTCGAGTCGATCCCAGGAGAAGATGCCGGGCTGGGACCACAGGCCCAGCGCCTCGACGAGGCGCGGCGCGCCGGCCGCGACCGCCGCCTCCAGCCCCCCGGGCGCGTCCGGCCGCAGCCCCGTGCAGATGCGGTGGTGGCGCTTGCCGGCCTCGTCGAAGGCGCAGCCGAAGGCCCGCAGCTCGTCGCCGAGGCGCGAGCCACCCTTGTCCTTGGGGGCCAGCACCGTGAAGGCCGCGGCCGGCGCCAGGGCGCGCAGCCCGAGCGCCAGGGCGTGGCGGCGCTCCACCGTGCCGGGCGGCGCCACCATCACGAGCTCGTCAAGCGACCCCGCCGCGAGCCCCTCCAGCGCTTCCGCGCCGGGCGCGAGCGGCGACAGCTGCGCGGCCCCCGCCACGTCGAGCTTCAGTCCTTCGATGGGGCTCCCGTACACGCCCCTGCGCTTCGCCGCGTCCACGCCGTCTCCTGCTGCCTCAAACCCGACCTATAGGGCGCCCCGGTCCCGAACGCCACGGCGCCTTGCGTCGCCCCCTGAGCCGATCATCTATGGGGACGGTCGGCGGGGGATGGCAGCATGATCCGGGTTCTGGTCATCGAGGACGACGGCGAGACCGCGGCGGAGATCGTCGAGGACTTCTCGGCCGCGGGCTTCTCGGTCGTGCACGAGGCGACCGGCCCCGAGGGCCTCGCCCGCGCCCGGGCCGAAAGCTTCGACGTCGTGACGCTCGACCGGATGCTACCGGGCCTCGACGGCCTGGCGCTGCTCGACCAGCTGCGCGCCGCCGGCATCGCCACGCCGGTGCTGGTGCTGAGCGCCCTGTCCAGCGTCGACGAGCGGGTGCGGGGGCTGCGGGCGGGGGGCGACGACTACCTGTCCAAGCCCTTCTCGGCGGCCGAGCTGCGCGCCCGCGTCGAGGTGCTGGCCCGGCGCCCGGTCGAGCGGGACGGGGCCGTGCTGCGCTTCGAGGACCTCCAGCTCGACCTCCTCGAACGCGTCGCGCGCCGCGGCGAGCGCGCGCTCGACCTTTACCCCCGCGAGTTCAAGCTGCTCGAATTCCTCATGCGCCAGGCCGGGCAGGTGGTGACGCGCGCCATGATGTTCGAGCGCGTGTGGGGCTACCGCTTCGACCCCGGCACCAACCTCGTCGACGTCCACATCGGCAAGCTGCGCCGCAAGGTCGACGGGCCGGGCGAGCCCGCGCTGATCCACACGGTGCGGGGCACGGGCTTCGTGCTGCGTCCCCCCGCGGCCCCGGACGCGGCGGCCCCGTGACGGCGCCGTCGGCGTCAGGATCGCCGGCGGAGGCGGCCCGCCCCCCCGTCCTGGTGCGGCCGCGGCCCCTGGAGCTGTTCCGCACCACGGCCTTCCGCACGACCCTCGGCGCGGCCGGGATCGTGGCGCTGGGCATCGCGGCCATGGGGGGCTTCCTGTACTGGCAGACGGTCGGCTACTTCACGGTGCGGCTCGACGCCGGCCTGCTGCTGGAGGCCCGCTCGCTGGCCGCCGAGAGCCGCCGGATCCTGGCGATCCGGCTCGACAAGTCCCTCGCGGTCGATCCCCGCGGCGACAAGGCCTACGGGCTGTTCGGGCCCGACGGCGCCCGGCTCGCCGGCAACCTCTTGGCCCTGCCGGCACCCCTGCCGCCGGCCGACCGGCCGGGCGGCGTGACGGTGGAGTGGACGCGCCGCGGCGCGCCCGAGGCCGTCACCGTGCGGGCCATCGCGGTGCCGCTGCTGGACGGGGCGGTGCTGTTCCTCGGCCGCAGCGCCAGCGACCTCCAGGAGTTCGACGCCATCGTGCGGCGCGCCATGACGCTGGCCGTGCTCCCGGCGGCCCTGCTGGCGCTGGTGGGGGGTGCGGCCGTCAGCCTCGGCACGCTGCGGCGGGTCGAGGCGGTGCGGCGCGCCTGCGCGCTCATCACCGAGGGGCAGTTCCATCGCCGGCTGCCGGTGGGGCGGCGGCGCGACGAGTTCGACCGGCTGTCCGAGCTGGTCAACCGCATGCTGGACGAGATCGAGCGGCTGGTCGAGGAAGTGAAGGGGGCGGGGGACGCCATCGCGCACGACCTGCGCACGCCGCTGACCCGGCTGCGCGCCCGCCTCGGCCGGGCGCTGGACCCCGACGCGCGCCACGCGCCCGTGGAGGAGGTGCTGGGCAAGTCGGTGGCCGACGTCGACCAGCTCCTGTCGACCGTGTCGGCCATCCTGCGCCTCGCCGAGGTGGAGCAGGCGCGGCGCCGCACCGGCTTCCGCGCGGTCGACCTCGACGAGGTGGTGGAGGCCGTGGGCGAGCTTTACGCGCCGGTGGCCGAGGAGAAGGGCGTCGGCTTCGAGATGCGCCGCGGCGGCCCGGCGCCGATCCACGGCGACGGCGACCTCGTCTTCGAGGCGCTGGCGAACTTCCTCGACAACGCCATCAAGTTCACCCCGCCGGGCGGGCGGGCGGGCATCGCGCTCGCGGGCGGTGCGGGCGGCCCGGTGGTGCGGGTGTGGGACACGGGGCCGGGCATCCCGGCGGGCGAAAGCGAGGCCGTGACGCGGCGCTTCTACCGCGGCGACCGCAGCCGCCACCTGCCCGGCACGGGGCTAGGCCTCAGCCTCGTGGCCGCCATCGTGCGGCTGCACGGCTTCGGGCTGACGATCGGCACGCGTGATGGCGGCGGCTGCGAGGTGGTGCTGCGCTGCGAGGACGGTCAGGCCGAGCCCGACACCCAATAGCGCAACCATCGCGGCTCCGGTCTCGTTTGACCGCGGAGGATGACATCGCCGCTCCCCCACGGGACGGCGACCAGGAGACGCGCCATGCTGCCCCACCGCAAACTCGGCACCCAGGGGCTGGAAGTGTCGGCCATCGGGCTCGGCTGCATGGGGATGAGCCAGTCCTACGGCACGCCGGACGATGCGGAGTCGATCGCCACGATCCACCGCGCCCTCGACCTCGGCGTCACCCATTTCGACACGGCGGAAGTCTACGGCCCCTTCACCAACGAGGCGCTGCTCGGCCGCGCCCTGAAGGGCCGGCGCGAGGGCGCGGTCGTGGCGACCAAGTTCGGGTTCAGGATCGAGGGCGGCAAGATGGTGGGGGTGAACAGCCGCCCCGAGCACATCCGCGAGGTCGTGGATGCCTCGCTCGGGCGCCTCGGGCTCGACCACATCGACCTCCTCTACCAGCACAGGGTCGACCCGGCCGTGCCGATCGAGGAGGTGGCGGGCGCCGTGTCGCGGCTGGTCGAGGCCGGCAAGGTGCGGTACCTGGGGCTCAGCGAGGCCGGGGCCTCGACCATCCGCCGCGCCCACGCGGTCCACCCCGTGTCGACGCTCCAGAGCGAATATTCGCTGTGGGAGCGCAACCTCGAACCCGAGATCATCCCGCTGCTGCGCGAGCTCGGCATCGGACTCACGTCCTTCAGCCCGCTCGGCCGCGGCTTCCTCACCGGGGCGGTGCAGCGCGCCGAGGACTACCCGGAGGGCGACTACCGCCGCAACGACCCGCGCTACCGGGGCGAGAACTTCGACCGCAACATGGCGGCGGCCGGCCGGGTGCAGGCCATCGCCGCGGCCAAGGGCGTCAAGCCCGGCCAGATCGCGCTCGCGTGGCTGCTGGCCAAGGGCGACGACATCGCCCCCATCCCGGGCACCAAGCGCCGCGGCTACCTCGAGGAGAACGTCGCGACCGCGGCGATCACGCTCGACGAGGCCGAGGTGGCCGAACTCGACGCCGCCCTGCCGCCCGGCTCGGTCGCCGGCCCGCGCTACACCGAAGGCCAGATGGCCATGGTGGACCGCTGAACCCCATATATCAAGGATATCGCATATGCCTATCGATGACGCGCCGGTGTGGTTCATCACCGGCTGCTCCACGGGCTTCGGCCGCGACTTGGCTAAGCTGGTGCTCGACCGCGGCTGGCGCGCCGTGGTCACGGCCCGCGACAGGGCGCGGGTGGAAGACCTCGTCGAGGGGCGTGAGGACCGGGCGCTGGCCCTGTCGCTCGACGTCATCGACGACGACGAGATCGAGGCCGGCGTCGCGGCCGCGCTCGACCGGTTCGGCACGATAGATGTGCTCGTCAACAACGCCGGCTACGGCTACCAGTCGTCGATCGAGGAGGGCCAGCCCGAGGAGATCCGGGCCCAGTTCGAGGCCAACGTGTTCGGCCTCTTCGCCATGACGCGCGCCGTGCTGCCGATCATGCGCGAGCGGAGGAAGGGCCACGTCATCAACATCGCCTCAGTGGCGGGCTTCTGCGGCTTCCCGGGCTCGGGCTATTACGCGGCCTCGAAACACGCCGTCGAGGGCTTCTCGGATTCGCTGTCGAAGGAGATGGCGCCGCTCGGCGTCAAGGTCACGGTGGTCGAGCCCGGCCCGTTCCGCACCGACTGGGCGGGCCGCTCCCTGGCGCAGACGGCGAGCACGATCTCGGCCTATGCCGAGACGGTGGCGGCGCGCCTCGCCATGACCTCGAAGAACAGCGGCACCCAGGCGGGCGACCCCGTGCGGGCCGGCCGCGCCATGATCGCCCTGACCGAGGAGGCGGACCCGCCGCTCCACCTCGTGCTCGGCGAGTGGGGCCACGACGCCGTTGTGAAGAAGCTCAAGGACACGCTGGCCGAGGTCGAGGGGCGCCGCCAGACGGCGCTCGACACGGACTACCCGCCGAACGAGCGCTGACGGCGAGGGGCGGCTAGCCACCGTCCCTCAGCCCCGCGCGGGCGCGCTCGCGCAGCACGTCGATGGGCTTCAGCGTGCCGGCGTCCTCGCAGTGCCAGTAGGTCCAGCCGTTGCAGGCCGGCAGGCCCTGAACCAGCGCGCCCACCTTGTGGATGGAGCCCGCGATGCCGCCGACCGCGATGAGCCCGTCGGCCCGCACGGAAGCCTTGATGCGGCGGCGCGCATCGTAGAGCGCCTGTCCGGGCACGACCGCGCCGCTCTCGAGCAGGCTGGCGAAGGGCAGGCGTGGCTCGGAGCGCTTGGTGGCCAGCACGTCGAGCGTGTCGGCGTCGGCCGGCACGACGGCCGCGATGCGGGCCGCCGCCGCCTTGACGTAGGTGGGGTCGCGCTCGATGCCCACGCAGGTGCGTCCGTAGCGGCGTGCCACGGCGCCCGTGGTGCCGGTGCCGAAGAAGGGGTCGAGCACGACGTCGCCGGGCCTGGACGCGCTGAGCAGGATGCGCGTCAGCAGCGCCTCGGGCTTCTGGGTCGGGTGCAGCTTGTCGCCGTTGGCGTCCTTCAGCCGCTCGCCGCCCGAGCAGATCGGCATGAACCAGTCCGAGCGCATCTGCGTGTCGTCGTTGGCGCCCTTCATGGCCTCGTAGTTGAAGGTGTAGCCCTTGGCGTCCGCGTCCCGCGACGCCCAGATCAGCGTCTCATGGGCGTTGGTGAAGCGCCGGCCGCGGAAGTTCGGCATCGGGTTGGCCTTGAGCCAGACGACGTCGTTGAGGATCCAGAAGCCGAGGTCCTGGAGGGTCGAGCCGACCCGAAAGATGTTGTGGTAGGAGCCGATCACGAACAGCGTCGCGTTGGGCTTCATCACGCGGCGCACGCCGGCGAGCCAAGCCTTCGTGAAGCGGTCGTAGTCGGCGAAGCTCGCGAACTTGTCCCAGTCGTCGTCGACGGCGTCCACGGCACTCTGGTCGGGGCGGGTCAGCGGATTCGAGAGCTGGAGGTTGTAGGGCGGGTCGGCGAAGACGAGGTCGACGCTCTCGGCCGGCAGCGACGCCAGCGCGTCGAGGCAGTCCGACAGGATGATGCGATCGGTGAGGGCGGGCGCCACGGCCCTCAGCCGAGCCGTCGAAGCTCCAGCACGCGATACCTTAGACTGGAGCTTCGAGGCGGCCGAACCGGCCTGTGCTTGAGACATGTGACACACACCGGAAAACGCTACTCACGACCCGGGATATGCCGTCGTTAAGGTAAAGGGCGCGTTTCGGGTTTCCCGCGACACCCGTCCTGTTTCGTTACGCTCCATTTCCCACGCCGGGTCCGCGGCGGGCCAGAACGCCGAAGCTCAGCCGGTGGAATGGCGTCGGCCCATGCCGCAGGATGGCCGAGCGGTGGCCCCGCGTCGGGTAGCCCTTGTGGACCTCGAAGCCGTAGGCGGGATGGAGGGCGCCGAGCCGGACCATCAGCCGGTCGCGCGTCACCTTGGCCACGACCGACGCCGCCGCGATCGACAGCGACAGCGCGTCCCCCTTCACCAGCGCGCGGGCCGGGCAGGGGAGGCCGGGCGGCACGTCGCGCCCGTCGATCAGCAGGTGGTCGGGCGCCAAGGACAGGGCCAGCGCCGCCCGGCGCATGGCCGCGAAGGTCGCCCAACGGATGTTCAGCGCGTCGATCTCGGCCGCGGACGCGAAGCCGATGCCGACCGCGAGCGCCCGCCCCAGGATGAGGCCGAAGAGCTCCTCCCGCCGTGCCGGGGTCAGCGCCTTGGAATCGTCGATGCCGTCCGGCAGGTCGTCGGGATCGAGGATGACGGCCGCGGCCGAGACCGGGCCGGCGAGCGGCCCGCGGCCGGCCTCGTCGATGCCCGCCACGCGCGCGAAGCCCCGTGCCCGCAGATCCCGCTCCCAGTCGTCGTGCGGCGGCAAGCGCGGACCCTTCGGTGACGGCGGGGTGGATCCCGCCCGCGGAGGCCGCGTTACCCTGGGCTGGGGTGCGGAGGCGGGCGATGGATCAGGCAGCGGCGCGGGGCGAGCCCGACCGGACGGTGACGCGGGTGGCGCGGGACCCGGAGCCCGTGGCGCCCGACCCCGCCATCGTCGACCCGGCCGAGCACAACATCGTATTTACCAGCCTCGTCACGGGCGACAAGGACATCGTCGGGCTCGTCGCCTATTCGATCTACAAGCAGAACAAATACGATTGGCTGCAGGCCTACAGCCGCCTCCAGGGCCGCATGCCGGACGCGATCGAGGCGCAATCCTACCTGCTCGGCGAGAGCACACCGCGGCGGCTCGCCACCTACCGGCACTTGGCGGAAGCCGTGCTCGACGGGCGCGGCCCGGACGTGCCGGGCGCGTCGGACGGGGTGACCGGCCGCGCTGTGTCGTTGGGCCGGGCCGCGCCGGCAGCGGTCTGCGAGATCGTTGGTCAGGAGCGGCGTACGCAAGCGAGGACCAGTTCGGTGGCGTTGACGACCAGGTCAGGCGGGGTTCTCACAGCTCGCAGTCGAGGTGGGGGTCGTCGGGACC
>CAXTFP010000097.1:0-8742 GCA_964243135.1 uncultured Lichenihabitans sp. | reverse complement strand
CGCGACGGCTTCGCGGGCCCGGCGCTGGCGCTGCTGCGCGAGGCGGGCGTCGACCTGTCGGCCGTGGCCGAGGTCGAGGGCCCGACCGGCGCGGCCTTCATCAGCGTGGACGCCGGGGGGCGCAACGCCATCACGGTCGCGGCGGGCGCCAACGCCCTCGCCCGCGCCGCGGCGCTGGGCGACTTGCGCCCGGGCCAGGGCGGCCTGCTGCTGCTCCAGCGCGAGGTGCCGGACGCCGAGGGGGAGGCCGCGGCCGGCGCGGCGCGGGCGCGCGGCTGGCGCACCGTGCTGAACCTCGCGCCCTCAGGCGCCGTGCCGGAGGGCTATCTCCGGCTCGTCGACGTGATGGTGGTCAACGAGCACGAGGCCGCCGACCTCGCGCGCACCCTCGATCTGGCCGACGACCACGCCGGCCTCGCGGCCCGCCTCGATGCCGGCTTCGGCATCGGCGCCACGGTGGTGACGCTGGGCGCCGAGGGCGCGGTCGGCTGGGAGAGGGGCGCCGAACACCGCGTCCCCTGCCCGAAGGTTGAGGCGCTCGACACGACGGCGGCGGGCGACAGCTTCGTCGGGGCCTTCGCGGCGGCGCTCGACGCCGGCCTGCCCTTCCCCGAGGCCATGCGCCGCGGCACGGCGGCGGGCTCGCTCGCCTGCACGGTGCGGGGCGCCCAGCCGTCGATCCCCGACGCCGCGGCGGTCGACGCCCTGCTGGCCGCGCGGGGGCACTGACCGCTCGACTTGTCCGCATTCGGGAAAGGGTCCCTCCACCGCGTTCCGCGGTTCCCCGCCTCGGCTCCCCTCCCGTCAACCCTCCGGCAAGCCGGCGCGGCCGAGTCTGGCGCGCAGGCGGGCGGAGGGGGAGTCATGAACGTCGTCTCGGTCGCGGTCGGCGCCGCCGTGGTGGCCCTGGTCGCCGGGCATCAAATCTCCACGATGGATCCGGCCCGGCGCGACGCCCTCTGGGCTTCGGCCCGCGGGATGGCCGGAAGCGGCCCGGCCCCGTCACCCGCCGCGCCGCCCGTCCGGGTCGCCGCGCTGAGCCCGCCCGGAGCGATCGCCCCCGCGGCATACATCTCGGAGTTCAACGCCGAGGTCCTGTCGCCCGACAGGTTCGGACAGTTCCAGACGGCCGTGGAGATCGGCGGCCAGCGCCTGTCCACCATGGTGGACACCGGCGCAAGCTTCGTGTCGCTGAGCTGCGAGGATGCCGAGCGGCTCGGCCTCCGGCCGATGCCGGCGGACTTCAGATACACCGTCAGCACCGCCAACGGCCAAGCCAGCGTCGCCAAGGTCGTGCTGCCGTCGGTGCGGCTCGGCAACATCGTGCTGCGGGACGTGGTGGCCCTGGTGAGCACGCGCGGCGCGCAGGGGCAGAGCCTGCTGGGGATGAGCTTCCTGTCGCGCCTGTCGTCCGTGCGGATGGACCACGGGCGGATGGTGCTGGCGCAGTGAGGGCCGTCGCCGCGCGGCACCTCGCCTCGGGGCCGGAACATCGCACGATCCCGGGAGCTTTGCGTGAGTTCCCGCTCCGAAGCGACGGCACGTCCGGCTGAGGACGCTTGGCTCCGGACGGGTCTCGATGCCCGGCGCCGCGGAGGCTCTTCCCGGTCTTGTCCTGCCTCTCCACCGACAGTCACTCCGTCCTCCCAGCGCCTCGCAGGTTTCATCTCCGCCGGGCCCCGGCCGCCGCCCGCCCGCGCCGGGCCTGAGGATGTCGCTCGCACCGCCTCCGGCCCTGTCGCCCCTGCGTCATGCAGCCGGACGGGCGGACCGCGCCGATTGGCGCCCCGCCGTCGACCGGGCCCATGCCGCGGTCGCCCTGACGGCGATCGGCGGCGCCGTCCTTGTGGCGCTCGTCCTGCCGGAAGCCGGCGCGGCGCTGGCGGGCGTCGGCGGCGCCCTGCTGCTCATCGGCGGCGCCCTGATCGGCGTGCCGCACGGCTCCTCGGATTTCATCGTGGCGCATCGCCTGTTGCGCCCTCGTTTCGGCTCGCTGTGGCTGCCGGGCTTCCTCGCCGGCTATCTCGCGCTCCTGGCCATCGCCATGGCGGCCTGGGCCCTCGCTCCCCTTGTGGCGCTAGTGATCTTCCTGGGGACGTCAGCCCTGCACTTCGGCGCCGACGCGCCGCCGGGCTCGGCCGGACGATCGAGGATCGCCTTCGCGGTGCGGGCTACGACGCCCGTGCTGCCGATCTTCCTGCTTCACCCCGACGGGGTCGCCGGGATCATCGGAGCGCTCGCCGGCGTACCGGAACACATCGTGCTCCACGCGCTCCTGGCGCTGCGTTGGCCGCTGCTCCTGCCCTGGGGCGTCGCGCTCGCTGTTGCGGCGCTGCCGCCGCTCCTCGCCGGCTCGCGCATTGCACGGCGCGGCGCGGCGGAACTGCTGGCCGTGGCGACGGCTGCCGTCGTCCTGCCGCCGCTCCTCGCCTTCGGGCTCTACTTCTGCCTCGTCCACGCGCCTCGCCACATGGCGGAACTGGCGCATGCCGTCCATCCGCGCCGTCCACGCGCCGCGGCCCTGCTGGTCGCGGGCGTGGTGCTGCCCTCGGCTCTCGCCTGCCTCGGCGCCCTGGCGCTCACCTGGGACGCGCTCGCGGGTGCCCTAGGCACCGAGGCGGTGGTGACCTGGGGCCTGCGCGCCGTGGCGGCGCTGACGCTGCCCCACATGGCGCTCGAATGGATGGCCTCCCGGGCGCCGGGCTGCGGCCCCGAACCAATCCCGTGACCGCGGGGTTGAGCCCGCGCACGGGGCGGATGCAGGACGACGGAGCACACGATGGCCGAGATGGATTGGGACTCGCCCGCGACGGTGAGGTGGAGCCCCGAGATGACCACCGATCAGGTGGGCGTCAGCGGCAAGGACGCTGAAACACGCTCCTTTCCCAACCTGAGGGCGGCGCTGAACTTCGTGATGGAGGAGCTGGAAGCCTCGCCCCGCATGAACGTCGGCGTCTATCCCGACCGAGGCAGCGCCCTCATCAACCTCGCCTATATCGAACAGGCCTACCGCTCCCACCCGGCGCCCTCCGGCGAGCCGGGCGGGGCGGCGGCTTGAGGATCGCTCTCGCCTACTGGCAGGGGAGGACCTGAGCGCCCCGCGCCGTGAAGTCCGCGGCCTGCCGCTCGCGCGCCGGGGCGCGCGGGCTCCGTGCTACGGCCGCGGCCTCGTGCGCCAAGCGGGCATTGCAGGCGCAGGACGGCAGTCGGAAATCCACCACGCAGGCGTCGTGGCGCTGGCAGGCCGCGTCCAGCGCGTCGATGGGGGCGGGATGGCGGCCATACTGGCCGGGTCCGCAATAATTGCCGTAGAAGACCAGTTGGCCGTTCAGCAACGGGGCGAGCGGAGTCTGGGCCGTGGCGGGCGCGACCGACGCGGCGGTCAAAAGGGCCGCGAGGCCGAGGGCGATTTTCAACATTTGCGAAGTTCCGGATGTCGATCCCTCTCTAATCGGGCAGAGCCGCCGGGGTTCCCCGGCGGCGCCCCGGGCGACCTCGCCTTGTGGAGAGGATCCGAGGCAGATCGCCGTTCCACCATCCGATCTTGAGCCTTGCGGCGGCGGCGGAAAGGCGGCATCCGCTGCGGGCCGGCGCCCCGCCGGTGCAGCCGAGAACCCGCCATGACGACCTCGTCTCCCCGCCGGCCCGAGCGCCCGGTCGATCCCATCTTTCTGGCGCGCTGGTCGCCCCGCGCCTTCGCGCCCGACACCATCGCCGAGGAGGATCTACTGGGCCTGTTCGAGGCGGCGCGCTGGGCGCCCTCCTCCTACAATTCCCAGCCCGCGCGCTTCGTCTACGGGCGGCGCGGCACGCCGGCCTTCGACAAGCTGCTCGGCCTGCTCGTCCCCTTCAACCAGTCCTGGGCCAAGGACGCGGCGGCGCTGGTCTACATTCTGTCGAACTCGCTGATGCGACCGCCGGGCCAGGACAAGGACGTGCCCTCGCATTCCCACTCGTTCGACGCGGGCGCTGCCTGGATGAGCCTGGCGCTTCAGGCCCAGATGCGCGGCTGGTACACGCACGGCATGGTGGGGCTCGACTTCGACAGCGCCTTCGCCCAGCTCGATGTGCCGGTGGGCTACCGGGTGGAATGCGCCATCGCCCTGGGCCGCCTCGGCGACCCGGCGAGCCTGCCCGAGGGGCTGCGGGCGCGCGAGCAGCCGAACGACCGCCACCCGGTCTCGGCCTTCGCCTTCGAGGGCAGCTTCAAGGCCTGAGGCAGTTTTCGTGGTTTCAGCTCGGATCCCCTCCCTCCTCCGCTCATCCCCGCGCAGGCGGGGATGAGCGGAGGAGGGAGGCAATAGTCCCGAAACCGTTCGGGGCCGTGCGTCAGACGGGCGGCGTCGCGAAGTAGCGCGCGATCACGCGCCCGTAGACCGCCTGCAGCGCGGCGAGATCCGCCGTGCTCACGCGCTCGTCGACGGCGTGCATGGTGGCCCCGACGAGGCCGAACTCGACGACCGGGCAGTCCCGCACGATGAAGCGGGCGTCCGACGTGCCGCCCGTGGTCGACAGCACCGGCGCGAGGCCCGTCTCGGCCTCGACGGCCTCCGCCACCGCGCGGGTGAAGGGGCCAGGCTCGGTCACGAAGGCGAGCGCGTTGCAGGGCGCGAAGGCGAGGCGGTGGGCGCCGATCCCGGCGCCCGCGATCCGGCGCCGGATCTCGGCCGACAGCGTGTCGGGATCCCAGCTATCGTTGAAGCGCACGTTGAAGCGGGCGCGGCACTCGGCCGGGATGACGTTGGACGACGGATTGCCGGTATCGACCGTCACGATTTCGAGGTTGGACGGGTCGAAATGCGCGGTACCGGCGTCGAGCGGCTCGGCTTTCAGGGCCGCGAGCGCCCGCATCAGGCGCGGGATGGGGTTGTCGGCGAGCTGCGGATAGGCGACGTGGCCCTGGCGGCCCTCGACCGTCAGCTCGCCGGTGAGCGAGCCGCGCCGGCCGATCTTGATCATCTCGCCCATCCGCGCCGGGTTGGTGGGCTCGCCCAGGATGCAGTGGTCGAAGCGGATCCCGCGCTCCCGCGCCCAGTCGAGCAGCTTGGCCGTGCCATTGACGGCCGGCCCCTCCTCATCCCCCGTGATCAGGAAGGAGATCGAGCCCGAAGGCGCGCCGTGCCGCGCGAGGTGGTGCAGCACGGCCGCGACCGCGGCCGCGACGCCGCCCTTCATGTCGCAGGCTCCCCGGCCCCAGACCATGCCGTCCGCGACCTCGCCCGAGAAGGGCGGGTAGCGCCATGAAGCCGGGTCGCCGGGCGGCACGACGTCCGTGTGGCCCGCGAAGACGAGGTGCGGCGGCCCCGTCCCGACCTGAGCGTAAAGGTTGTCGACGTCGGGCGTGCCGGGCGCCTCGAAGGTCACGCGATCGATCTTGAAGCCGGCCGGCGCCAGAAGCCCCTGCAGCACGTCGAGCGCCCCGCCCTCGGCCGGCGTGACGGAGGGGCAGCGCAGCAGGGCGCGGAGCACGTCGAGGGCTGCGGGAGCCTTTGTCACGGCAGCACCCTCCTGTTCTTCACGTCGGTCGTCCCGAAGCCGAGGTCGGCGACGTTCCAGCCCGCCACGGCCAGCAGGATCACCTCGGCGACGGGCCCCGTCCAGTCCGGCACCTCGCCGAAGCTCTGCGGGATGAACCACACCAGCGCGCCGGTGAGGAAGGCCGCGAGCGGCAGCGCCGCGGCCCAGCGGCCGGCCCGGCCGCGGTCGCGGAACCGCTTGGCCGAGACGTTGTAGTAGCACACGGCCGCGAGGATCAGCCCGAAGCTGTAGAGCGCGAGGTACAGGTAGGCCGCGACCGTCGCGCCGTCGATGAAGGGCTGGGTGGCGAGGTCGTGCACCGCGTAGGGCCGCAGCCCCAGCCACCCCGCCGTGGCGAGCGCCACCAGGGCGACGAGCGGCAGCACCCCGCGCCACCACGCGGCGCGCGGGATGCGGCCGCGGTCCTCGCGGTACAGGAAGCGGAACCCGCCGTCGGTCAAGGCGGGCTCAATCGCGCAGCAGGTCGTTGATGGCGGTCTTCGAGCGGGTCTGCGCGTCGACCGTCTTCACGATCACCGCGCAATAGAGCGACGGGCCGGGCGCGCCGTCCGGCAGCGGGCGGCCGGGCAGGTTGCCCGACACCACCACCGAATAGGGCGGCACGTGGCCCATGTGGACTTGGCCGGTCGCGCGGTCGACGATCTTGGTCGAGGCCGACAGGAACACCCCCATCGACAGGACCGAGCCCTGGCCGACCACCACGCCCTCGACGACCTCCGAGCGCGCGCCGATGAAGCAGTCGTCCTCGATGATGGTGGGGTTGGCCTGGAGCGGCTCCAGCACGCCGCCGATGCCGACGCCGCCCGACAGGTGCACGTTGCGGCCGATCTGCGCGCAGGACCCGACCGTGACCCAGGTGTCCACCATGGTGCCGGCCCCGACATAGGCGCCGAGGTTGACGAAGGACGGCATGAGGATGGCGCCGGGCGCGACATAGGCCGAGCGGCGCACCACGCAGTTCGGCACGGCGCGGAAGCCCGCCGCCGCCCACTGGTTCTCGCCCCAGCCCTCGAACTTCGAGGGCACCTTGTCGTACCAGGAGGAGCCCGCCGGGCCGCCTGGGACGGCCGTCATGTCGTTGAGGCGGAACGACAGCAGCACGGCCTTCTTCAGCCACTGGTGCACGGTCCAGCTTCCCGGCCCCGTGGCGCCCTCGCGCTTCGTGGCGACGCGCAGCTCGCCCGCGTCGAGCAGCGACAGGGCGCGGTCGACGGCCTCGCGCAGTTCGCCGGTGGTGCCGGGCGTGATGGAGGCCCGGTCCTCGAAGGCCCCCTCGATGATGGCCTGAAGCGCGCCGTGATCCGCCATGCCGTCCGTCACCCCGTGTGCGATGCGGCGCGAGGTTTCGGGCGGCGGGGCGGGGATGTCAACCGCGGGGCGCCCCGCTTCGCGAGGGGAAGGACGCTCCGGGCCTGGAACGGCGTCCGGACGACCGACACGGCCTGCTGTCGATCGGCTCGGATCACCCTCTCCGCCCCTCGTCCCCGCGCAGGCGGGGATCCAGCGAAAGATGTGCGGCCGAAGGCCGGCCGTTTTCCTGCGACCTCACCGGATACGGAGCGCGATCGAGAGTGTCGGCCTTCGGCCGCCTCCTCGCGCTGGATCCCCGCCTGCGCGGGGATGAGCGGTGGAGGACAGTTGTCGAGCGGAAACCTGTGGTCTCCCCCACGCTCACCCTTCGGCGACGCCGCCGATCCAGGTCCGCCGCACCTCCAGCGCTTCCCCCAGCAGCACCAGATCGGCCGCGTGGCCCGGAGCGATGCGCCCCCGCGCGCCGTCGAGCCCCAGCATCTCGGCCGGGTACAGGCTCGCCATGCGCAGCGCCTCGCCGAGGGGCTGGTCAAGCCGGTCCACGGCGAAGCGCAGGGCCGCGTCCATCGTCAGGTCCGCGCCCGCCAGCGTGCCGTCGTCGAAGCTGAGCGCGCCGCCGTGCCGCGTCACGGTGCGGCCGCTGAGCGTGAAGGTGTCGCCCGGCGCGCCCGCGGGCGGCATGGCGTCCGAGATGAGGAACAGGCGCCCCGGCCCGCGCTTGCCGCGCAGCGCCGCCCGCAGCGCCGCGGCGACGACCTGCGCGCCGGCCGCGATGAGGCCGCCCCAGAGCCCGCCGTGGTCCAGCGCCGCCCCCACGGCGCCCGGCGCGCGGTGGCCGAGCTGGGACATGGCGTTGAAGAGATGCGTCATGCAGCGCGCCCCGGCGTCGGCCGCGGCCATCACGGCGCCGTAGGGCGCGTCGCTGTGGCCGATGCTGACGATCACGCCGCCGTCCGCGAGGCGCCGGATCTGCGCGGGCGTGACGGTCTCGGCCGCCACCGTCACCAGCAGCGTGGGGATCCCGGCGCCCAGCAGCGCGTCGAGGTCGCGGTCGTCCATCGGCCGGATCAGCGCCGGGTCGTGCGCGCCTTTGCGGGCCAGCGACAGGTGCGGGCCTTCGAGGTGCAGGCCGAGCACCCCGGGGCGGCCCTCGGCCAGCGCGGCCCGCACCGCCGCTACGGCCTCGGCCTGGCGCTCCGGCCGGTCGGTGATGAAGGTCGGCAGGCAGCCCGTGGTGCCGAAGCGCCGGTGGGCCGCCGCCACGGCGGCGGCGCCGTCCGCCGTCGGCGTGGCGTTGAACAGCACCCCGCCGCCGCCGTTCACCTGCGCGTCGAGGAAGCCCGGCGCCAGCGTGCCGCCACCGAGGTCCTCGACCGGCAGGCCGGCGGGCAAGGCCGCCGCGGGGATCACGTCGGCGATGCGGGCGCCATCGAGCAGCACGGCGTGGCCGTCGAGGCAGCGCTGCCCCGTGAAGACGCGGGGGCCGACGAGGGCGTGAAGCGCCATCACACGGTCTCCGTCACCTTGCGCAGGTGGCTCGGCCGGTCGGGGTCGTGCCCGCGCGCGCGGGCGAGCCGCTCCGCGAAGCCGTAGAAGGCGAGCAGCATGGGCAGGGGCTCGAGCAGCGGGTGGCCGGTCGGCGCCGCCGCGAAGGTCCCGTCCGCGCCATCCGCCGTGACGGTGAAGACGCGCCCCCCGGCGGCGGCGAGCCGCGCCGCGCTGTCGGCCATGGCGGCGCGCGAGGCGTCGGCCTGCGCCAGGGCCAGCACGGGGAAGCCGGGCTCCAGAAGTTGAAGTGGGCCATGCATCACCTCGGCGCCGGAGAAGGCCTCGGCGTGGAGCACGGCTGTCTCCTTCAGCTTGAGGGCGCATTCCGACGCCACAGCAAGCGCC
>CAXTFP010000096.1:0-8756 GCA_964243135.1 uncultured Lichenihabitans sp. | reverse complement strand
GACCGGACGGGTTCCGGCGGAGCCGCGCCGGCGACCGCCGCGGCGCCGGGCCCGTCCGTGATGCCCGTGGCCGCCCGGCTCACGCGGCGCTGACCCGCTCCCGATCCACCGCGGCGAGCAATCCCCGCGGCCCTTCCCCCTCACGTCAGGACACCCCGCCATGCATCCGAGCATCCGCCCCCTGATCCTGTGCGGCGGCTCCGGCACCCGGCTCTGGCCGGTATCCCGGCCGACCATGCCCAAGCAGTTCATCGCGCTCCGGGGGCGGCACTCGCCGTTCCAGGAGACGCTGCTGCGGGTCCGCGACCCCGCGGTCTACGGCCGGCCGGCCGTGGTCGCGGCGGAAGGGCAGCGCTTCCTCGTGGAACGGCAGCTGGCCGAGATCGAGGTCGAGGCCACGGTGCTGCTGGAGCCCTCGTCGCGCGACTCCGGCCCGGCCGTCCTCGCCGGCTGCCTCCTGATCGCGTCGGACGGGGCGGGCGACGCCGTCGCGGTGCTGGCGTCGGATCACGCCATCGCGGACGAGCCGGCCTTCCACGCCAGCCTGAACCTCGCGGAGGCGGCCGCGCGCGAGGGCGCCGTCGTCACCTTCGGCATGGTGCCGACCGAGCCCGCGACGGGCTTCGGCTACATCGGGATCGCCGGCCCGGCGTCGGGCGGCGTCCATCCCGTTGCCCGCTTCGCCGAGAAGCCCGACGCCGCGACGGCGGAGCGCTACATCGCCGAGGGCTACCTGTGGAACTCGGGCAACCTCCTGGCCCGGCCCGAGACGCTGATCGCCGAATACCAGCGCCTGCACCCCGCGACCTTCTCGGCTGTGGTGCGGGCCCTGACGCTCGGCCGCACTACCGGGGGGTCGATCCTGCTCGACGCCGAAGCCTACCGCGGGGCGGAGGCGCTCTCAATCGACCACGCGGTGCTGGAGCACACGCCCCACGCGGCCGTGGTCCCGGCGCGCTGGGGCTGGTCGGACATCGGCACTTGGCAGGCCCTGTGGGACATGGACGACAAGGACGGGGACGGCAACGTGCTGGCCGAGGGGACCGAGTCCGTCGACGCCCGGGGCTGCTACGTCCGCTCGCGGGGGCCGATGGTGTCGCTGCTGGGGACGCGAAACCTCATCGTGGTGGTGGAGCCCGACGCTGTGCTGGTGGCGGACCGCCGCCGGGCCGGCGACGTCAAGCAGCTCGTGGAGCGGCTCCAGCAGCGGGGCGCGCCGCAGGCGGACGCCCACGCGCGCGTCCACCGGCCCTGGGGCTGGTACGAGGTGCGCGACCGGTCCGCGACCTTCCAGGTGAAGCGGATCGCGGTTCATCCGGGAGGGCGCCTGTCGCTGCAGAAGCACCGGTTCCGGGCCGAGCACTGGATCGTCGTCACCGGCACGGCCCGCGTCACGGTGGACGGCGCGGTGCGGATCCTCGGCCCGAACGATCACGCCGAGATCCCGCTCGGCGCGGTGCACAGGCTGGAGAACCCCGGCGACGACCTCCTCGAGATCGTCGAGGTGCAGCACGGCTCCTACCTCGGCGAGGACGATATCGTCCGCATCGAGGACATCTATGACCGCGTGCTCCAGGCGGCCGAGTAGGGTGGCCCGCCCCGTCCCCGGCCGGACCGCCACCGCCCTGGCGCTCGGCGCCCTGGCCCTCGGCGCCCTCCTCGGCGGCAGCGCTCCCGCCCCGGCCGCCGGGCTTCCGGCCCTCGACCCCGCCCTGCCGGACGTGTCGCGGGCCGGCCCCCGGGGCACCGCCTGTCCGGAGGGGGCCACGCGGGTCGAGCCGGGGCAGCGCATCCAGGCCGTCGTCGACCGCTCGCTCCCCGGCACGGCCTTCTGCATCGGCGCGGGGCGCCACCGCGGCCAGACCATCGCCCCCAAGAGCGGGCAGCGCTTCTTCGGCGAGCCCGGCGCGGTGCTGGACGGGACGGTGGACGTGACCGGCTTCGTGCGCGACGGTGACGCCTGGGTGGCGCCCGGCCCCGCGCCCGAACTGCGGCGGGACCCGGCATCCGACCGGCGCTGCCTGCCCACGTCTCCTGCCTGCGGCCACCCTGAAATCGTCCTGTTCGACGGCGTCCCGCTGACCCGCGTCCTCGACGACCGAGATCTCCGGTCGGGCCGCTTCCTGATCGACGCGGCACGCCGCATCCGCATCGCCGACGACCCGGCGGGCCATCGCGTCGCGGCCAGCGCCGCGGCCTATGCCTTCCTCACCCACGGCGCGCGCGACGTCACGGTGGCGGACCTCACGGTCGAGCGTTACGGCAACCTCCCGCAGCGCGGCGCGATCTTCGACGACCAGGACGGGCGGGCCACGGGCTGGCTCGTCGAGCACAATCAGGTCCGCCTCAACAGCGGGCTCGGCATCCTGACCGGCCCGGGCGCGCGGATCCTTGCGAACCGCGTGGAGGACAACGGCCAGCTCGGCATCAGCGCGTCGCGCTACGACGGGCTGATCGAGGGCAACCTCATCGCCGGGAACAACACGCGCGGCTTCGACCCGTCCTGGGAAGCCGGCGGCCTGAAGGCCGCGGTCGCCAAGGGGCTGGTGATCCGCGGAAACCACGTCCACGGCAACCACGGGCCGGGCCTGTGGTGCGACATCGACTGCCGCGACGTGGTGCTGGAGGGCAACCTCGTGGAGTCCAACGACGGGGCCGGCATCTTCTACGAGATCAGTTTCGCCGGGACGATCCGCGGCAACACGCTGCGCTTCAACGGGCTCACGCAGGGGGACTGGTACTGGGGCGCCGACATCCTGCTGTCCGCGTCCCAGGACGTGGTGGTCGAGGACAACCTGATCGTCGTGGCGGAGGGCGGCACGGGGATCGCGCTCGTCGATCAGGCCCGCCCGCGCGACGCGGGCGGGTTGTACCGGACGGCCGGCAACCGCATCAGCAGCAACGAGGTCAGGTTCAGCGGGCGCCGGACGGCGCGCATGGGCGGTGTCGACGATGTCCCGCCCGATTCGCCGAACGCGCGCGTGATCGAGACCGGGGACAACAGGTTCGACGACAACCTGTATGCCGTCCCCCCGGGCGGCACGGTCGCGTTCGGCTGGGGCCGGGGGCCGGCGGTCGACTTCGCCGGTTTCCAGGCGCGCGGCCAGGACGTCCACTCGCGGGCCGTGACGGCGGAAGGCGAGTGACGCCGAGGGCCTATGCCGCCGGCTGCGGGGCGACGAGCGAGCGGATGTGCTCCGCGACCGAGCTCTGGACCGGATTGTAGACGATCATGCCGAGGTCGGGCCGACCGTCGACCGCGAAGGCGGAATATTCCAGCTCGATGGGGCCCAGGATCGGATGCCGGAGCCGCTTTACTCCTTCGCCGTGGACGTGGACGTCGTTGTCGCGCCAAAGCGCTTCGAACTCCGGGCTGGCCCGGCACAGCTCGTCCACGAGTTGGCCGACTTCGGACACGGCGCCGGCGCGCGCCGCATCGGCCCTGAAGGCTCCGACCACGAAACGGGCCAGGCCGTCCCAATCCTGCTGCGCGGCGCGGACGCGAGGGTCGCAGAAGATGCGGCGCAGGATGTTGCGCTCGCCCGGAGGGAGTGCGCCATAGTCGGCCAGCACCACGGCCGCGGCGCGGTTCCAGGCGACCACATCCCAGGTGGCGGTCTTGATCAGGGCGGGGCTGACGTCGAGCGTGTCGAGCAGGCGCTGCAGGCGGGGCGTGACCCCCTCGACGGCCCGGTAGCGGACCTCGGGCGGACGGCCGAGGCCGAGCAGGAACAGGTGTTCGCGCTCGGGTTCGGTCAGCATCAGCCCGCCGGCGATCCGGTTCAGCACGTCCGCCGAGGGAGCGCCGCCGCGCCCTTGTTCCAGCCAGGTGTACCAGGTCGGGCTGATGTTGGACCGTTGGGCGACCTCTTCCCGGCGCAGGCCCGGCGTCCGCCGGCGCCCCGTGAAGCCGAAGGCGGCGGGGTCGAGCCGGGTGCGGCGATCCTTGAGGTAGGTCCCCAGCGAATTGTCGGCGTTGACGGGCATGGCTCAGCCTGTTGATCATTATACGATGATAGAGTCACTACTTTTATGTGATGGGAAGCTAACCGATGGTCGGGCTCCGAACAACATCGGAGCATTTCTCATGCGTATCTTCGTCACCGGCGCGACCGGCTTCATCGGTTCAGCCGTCGTCCCGGAACTCATCGGCGCAGGCCACCAGGTGCTGGGGCTGACGCGCTCGGACGCGGGCGCCCGATCCCTCGTCGCGGCCGGCGCCGAGGTGCATCGCGGGGACCTCGAAGACCTCGACAGCCTGCGCAGCGGGGCCGCCCAGGCGGACGGCGTGATCCACACCGCCTTCGACCACGACTTCTCGCGCTTCGTGGCGAACTGCGAGAAGGACAGGCGCGCCATCGCGGCCCTCGGCGCCGGTCTCGAAGGGTCCGACCGGCCCCTGGTCATCACGTCCGGGACCGGGATGGGGAACGCCGAGCCGGGCCGACCCGCGACCGAGGACGTCTTCAACACCGCTCACCCGAACCCCCGCGTCGCGTCGGAACTGGCGGGGGCCGAACTGTCGGCCGCGGGCGTCAACGTGTCGGTGATGCGCCTCCCCCAGGTTCACGACACCGTCAAACAGGGCCTTATCACGCCCCTGGTCGACGTAACCCGCGAGAAGGGCGTCTCGGCCTACGTGGGCGACGGACGCAACCGCTGGCCCGCCGCGCACGTCTCCGACGTCGCCCGGCTCTACAGACTCGCGCTGGAGAAACGGCAAGCGGGCGCGAAATACAACGCGGTCGCCGAGGAGGGCATCGCGGTCCGCGACATCGCCGAGGTCATCGGCCGAGGCCTGAACGTGCCGGTGGTTTCCGTGTCTCCGGAAGAGGCGGCGGGGCACTTCGGATGGCTCGCGGCCTTCGCCGGGCTGGACCTCCCGGCTTCGAGCGCGGACACGCGGGCGCGGCTCGGATGGCGCCCGACCGGCCCGGGGCTGATCGCCGACCTCGAAGGGATGCGCTACGACGACGGGCCTCGCTGACGCGCGGCCCGCTGGGTCGCGGCCGTCACGGGCCGGTCTTGACGGGCGCCGCCGAGGCGCTCGGCGCGGGCGGGGTCGGCGTGGGGGCGGGCGGGGAGGCCGGACCCGTCGAGCCCGGCGCTTCGCCGAACGACACCGCCGTGCCCTTGTCCACCATGGCGGCGAGGTCGAGCGCGTCCCAGTTGGTGAGGCGGATGCAGCCGTGCGACTGCGTCTTGCCCACCGCCTCCGGATTCGGCGTGCCGTGGATGCCGTAGCCGCCCTCGGCGCTCAGATCCATCCACACGAGGCCCACGGGGTTGTTGGGGCCAGGCGCGATGGTGAAGGCCGTCTTGGCCTTCACGCCCTTGAAATGGTACTTCGGCTGATACGTGTAGTCCGGATTGTGGGCGACACGCTGGATCACGTAGTCGCCCGTGGGCGCGGGCTTCTCGTCCGAGCCGATCGAGGCCGGGTAATAGGCGATGAGCCGCCCGTCGGCCGCCAGCGCCTCGACGTCGTGCCCGGATTTATCCACTGCGACCTTGGCGACCTTGTCGGTCGGCTTGCCCTCGGGGAGGTCCGCCACCGTGATGCGGCGCCCGGCCGCGAAGTTCGAGCCCGGGTTCAGCGCCATCAGCAGCGGCAGGCTCATGTGGTAGCGCTCGCCCAAGGCCTCGCGGACGTCGTGGTAGCCCAGGCGCTTCAAGCGCGACTGCGCCTCGAAGTCCGTCGGGATCCGCGCCGTGAACGGCCCCGCGGCCTCGGCTGCCGTCACCTCGACCTGCTTCAGCGCCGCCGCGGGCGCCCCGGCTGTGAGCCTGTCCCAGCTCGCCCCGTCGAGGCGCCCCGTGGCGGGCAGACCCATCTGCGCCTGGTAGGCCGACAGCGCGCGCCGGAAGTTGTCGCCGTCGATCCCGTCGATCGCGCCCGGCGAGAAGCGGGCCCGGGCGAGCAGCACCTCGGCCTTGACCACCTCCGGCACGGCGCGCTCGCTCGCCTTGTCCGGCAGAGGGGAGAAGGCCGCCTCGTCGACCGCCTTCTCGCTCATCGGCGGCGGGGCGGCGGCCAGCGCCGGCGAGACGACGGCCGAGGCGAGGGCGGCCGCGAGGAGGGGGCGATGGCGCATGGGGGATTCGCTTTCCGGTGGCCGAAATCAACGGGACGTGGCGTCCGGAGTTCCTGGCTCGCTTCCATCCTCCCTGCCGCAACTTGCCTCAGGCGTGAGAGGGTGGCATCGATGCCGGCCTGACGGGCGGACGCCCGCGCCGCCCGCGGAGACGGGATCCATGACGGACGAGGCCGCGCGCCGCATCGCCGACACGCTCCGGCAGACCCGCGACCTGATGGACGCGAGCCTGCGCGACGCGGCGCTGCTCGACGCCACGGGGCGCGCCGCGGCGGCCCTGACCGCGACCCTCAAGGCCGGCGGCAAGCTGCTCGTGGCCGGCAACGGCGGCAGCGCCGCCGACGCCCAGCACATCGCCGGCGAGATCGTCGGCCGCTTCCTGTTCGACCGTGCGCCGCTGGCGGCGATCGCGCTCACGACGGACTCTTCCATCCTGACGGCGGTGGCCAACGACTACGGCTTCGACCACGTCTATGCCCGGCAGGTCCGCGGGCTCGGGCGGCCGGGCGACCTGTTCGTCGGCATCTCGACCTCGGGCAACTCGCCCTCCATCCTTCGGGCCTGCGAGGCGGCGCGCGAGCTGGGCCTCACGGTGGTGGGGCTGACGGGCGCGGGCGGGGGCGCGATGGCGGGGCTGTGCGACATCCTCGTCCGGGTGCCGAGCGAGCGCACCTTCCTGATCCAGCAGGTCCACATCACGGTGGGGCACATCCTGTGCCTGCTGGCCGAGGCCGAGATCTTCGGCATCGCGCCCCCGTGACGGGCTCCCTGCCCCGCGGGGGCCCGCGCGCGGCCGTGTTCTTCGACCGCGACGGGGTCATCAACGTCGATCGCGGCTACGTGGGGGAGCTGTCGCGCTTCGCGTTCCTGCCCGGCGCCGTGGCGGGGGTGAAGGCCGCCAACGACCGAGGCGCGCTGGCCTTCCTGGTCACGAACCAATCGGGCGTGGCGCGGGGCTTCTACGCGGAGGCCGACGTGGTGCGCCTGCACCGCCACATGGCGGAGGAGATGGGCCGGGCCGGCGCGCATCTCGACGACATCCGCGTCTGCCCCCACCTGCCCGACGCCCCGGTTGCGGCCTACCGCCTCGACTGCGCCTGCCGCAAGCCGAAGCCCGGCATGATCCTCGACCTCTTGGAGTGCTGGCCCGTGGACCGCTCCCGCAGCGTGATGATCGGCGACAAGGAGAGCGACATGGAGGCCGCCCGCGCCGCGGGCATCCGGGGCCTGCTCTACCGCGGCGGCGCCCTGGCGGAGGCCGTGGAGACGGGCCTCGACGCTCACGCCGACTGAGGGCTCAAGCGGCTTCGCCCAGCACCCTCCCCGCGATCCCCCTGAGCTTCTCGACCAGGGCCGGGTCGCGCGCCTCGGGCGCCGTCATGACCGCGACGTCGAGGGCGCGGTCGGATCCGGCCGGGCAGGGCTCGTGCTCGGCCGGGAAGTCGCGGATCAGCCGCGACAGCAGCGCCGCCGCCCTGCCGGCGTTGTCCCGCACCACCTTGATGACCGCGGCCACGTCGACCTCGCCGTGCTCCGGGTGCCAGCAGTCGAAGTCCGTCACCATGGCGATGGTCGCGTAGGAGATCTCGGCCTCGCGGGCGAGCTTGGCTTCCGGCATGGCCGTCATGCCGATCACGTCGTAGCCCTGGGCCTTGTAGGTGAGGGATTCCGCGCGCGACGAGAACTGCGGCCCCTCCATGCACAGGTAGGTGCCGCCCTTGACGAAGGCGATGTCCTCCTCGCGCGCCGCCGCCGCGATGCGCCCGACGAGCAGCGGCGCCACCGGATGGGCCATCGACACGTGGGCCACGCAGCCGTTGCCGAAGAACGAGCCGGCGCGCCCCTGCGTGCGGTCGACGAACTGGTCCACCAGCACGAAGAGGCCGGGGTAGAACTCCGCCCGGAACGAGCCGCAGGCCGACACCGACACGAGGTCCGTCACGCCGGCGGCCTTGAGCGCCGCGATGTTGGCGCGGTAGTCGATGCCGGAAGGCGACAGCCGGTGGCCGCGCCCGTGCCGGGGCAGGAACACCGCGTCGCGCCCGCCGATGCGGCCGAAGCGCAGCGCGTCCGAGGGCTCGCCCCAGGGCGTCGACACCCGCTCCTCGCGCACTTCCTCCAGGCCGGGGAGGTCGTACACGCCCGACCCCCCGATGATGCCGATCACCGCCGCCGCCATGCCCGTCACTCCGCCCCTCGATCGCGCCGCGACCTTGGCGGCGCCCGCGGCGGCGCGCAAGCCCGCCCCGCGCCGATCGCCCCGATGGCCCGCCCCGATGCGGTGCGGCATCGGAACCCGGAGCCGTCCCCGGTGCTATCCCCGGGGACGCGCGGGATCCGGCCCGCGTGGGACGACCCTTGCATCTGTCCCGCGCCCGGTGTTCCCGTCACACCCTGACCGCAGTCGAGGCCTAGTTCCACCGCATGTTCAAGACTGCCTTCGTGGCCGCGCGCGACCGCCGCCGTCTCTTCGTGATCGCCGGCGTGCTGATCGGCTTCGGCTTCAACAAGGCGGTGGACCGCCTGGGGCTGCAGGCCATCGCCCGGATGGCGGCCCGCAACGCGTCCTTCCCCAACGTGGCCCGGCTGTCGCCGCCCCAGCGCGCGCGGCGCGCCATCGAGGCGCTGGGGCCCACCTTCATCAAGCTCGGCCAGATCCTG
>CAXTFP010000095.1:4335-8763 GCA_964243135.1 uncultured Lichenihabitans sp. | reverse complement strand
ACCTCGTCGTATCCGGCGTCCGTGACGCTCGGCTGTCCTTCGGAACCGATCATGGAGCGGTCTCCCGCCCCATGATCTCCGCCGATCTCGCGTCCTCGCGCCCGACACAGTCACACCTCGAAGGAGAGCCGTAGAATGACGGTCATGCCCTTCAGTTTCTCGACCGAGATCGAGTCGAAGATCACGACCCAGCGCCTCTTCGATGCCAAGTGGTACGGCCGCAAGTACAATCTGCAAGCCCTGCCGGCGGAGGAGCTTTTCCTTCACTTCATGGGCACCGGGAGCCGGATCGGCCATGCGCCGAACGCCCTGTTCGATCCCGCGTTCTACGCGGAGAACTTCATGAGGGACGTCGAGGGCAGCATCACCCCGTTCCTGCACTATGTCGAGATCGGCGAGCCCGCGTCCCACTGGCCTCACCCCCTCGTGGACGCCACCTACGTGGCCCAGCAACTGCAGAAGCACGGCCTGAAGGACTCGGTCCTCGGGGCGCTCCTGCATAAATGCGCCGCCTATTCCCTGGACCCCCACCCGGGCTTCTCGGTCCGCTTCTACCTCGAACGTCACCCTGAACTCCGCGCCCGCCGCGTCCATCCCGTCATCCACTACATCGAGCACGGCTGCGCCGAGCGGCGCCTGCCCCATCCGCTGTTCTGGCCGGATTGGTTCCTGCGATCCGCGCCGCAGGGCATGGATCCCAGGAACTGCTACGCGCTCTACTTCCAGGATCCCTCGCTGTTCGACATCGATCCGAATCCCTATTTCGACGCGTCGCGCTACAGGATGCGGCATCCCGATCTGGCCGGCGTGACCATCAATCCGCTGTACCATTACCTGCGGTTCGGCCGGTTCGAGGACCGCTCGCCCAATGCGGCGATCGACCTGCGATGGATGGGGGCGGAATACGGCCGGCAGTTGAGCGGGCTCAACGTCGACCCCCTCTCGTTCCTGCTGGCCTACGACAACGGCTTCGTCAGGCCCGCCCGCGACGGGCGGGTGCTGGAGGCGGCGTCACGGCCGACGTCGAATCCCGCGCGGCTGCATCCGCGTGACGGCGAACCCGTCAGGCGCCGCATCCTCTTCGTGAGCCACAACCTCAAGGTCCAGGGCGCGCAGACGAGCCTCTTCGAGCTCGCCATCGGCCTGAAGAAGGCCGGTCAGGACGTGATGGTCCTGGCGCCGGACGACGGCCCGATGAAGCAGCGCTACGCCGCCGAGGGCGTCGCCGTCCATGGCTTCCGCCTCCCCGTCGCGGGGCTCGCGGACGAGGCGCATTACCGGTCCCTGCTGGCCGAGTTCACGGCGCTCGTCGAAGGCCTGCGGCCCGACATCCTCCACGGCAACACCATCCAGAGCTACCACGCGGTCGCGGTCGCGGCCCGGCTCGGGATCCCGGCGGTGTGGAACATCCGGGAAAGCGAGAGCCCGGAGAGCCACGGAGCCGACTATCATCCCGGAGCCCTGGCCCTGCTCCGCGAAGCCTTGGCGGCCAAGGTGCATTTCGCCTTCGTGTCGGCCGCGACCCGGGACCTGTGGCACGGGTCGTTCGAGGGCCTCTCGTCGGACGTCGTGAACAATGGCATCGCCTACGACAGGCTCGCCCTGCCCTTCCATCAGTCGCACCGCGCCTTCGCCCGCGCGGCGCTCGGGCTGAGATCTGGCGAGTTGCTGCTGCTGAGCGTCGGGACGTGGACGCCGCGCAAGGGGCAACACGACGTTCCGCGGGCGCTCGCCGGGATCGACCGTCGCCTGTGGCCCCACATCCGCTGCCGCCTGATCGGCGCGACCGACACGGATTACGCGCGCGAGGTCGCGGCGGAGATCGAGGCCCTCCCCGCGGCCCTCCGGAGCCGGATCGACGTCGTCCACGAGACCGACGGATTGGCCGACCGCACCTCCGTGCTGCTGGCCTATGCGGCGGCCGACGTCTTCCTCTTCACCTCGCGGATCGAGAGCTACCCGCGGGTGATCAACGAGGCCATGTTCTTCGGCTTGCCCATCATCGCCACGCCCTGCTTCGGCGTGATGGAGCAGTTGGAGAGGGACATCTCCGCCCTGTTCTACGAGCCCGGCGACGTCGGGGGGCTCGGCCGCCTGATCGAGACGCTCGCCATGACCAAGGGCCTGCGGGACAGGCTCGCCGCGGCGGCCCGCGAGGCCGCCTTCACGCGGGTGATCCAATACGACGAGATGCTGAAGCGCTACGCGGCCATCTACGCGGCTGTCGGCGCCTGACGCCCAGATTTCGCACGGCGGAAACACGATCCCATGCTGTCCATCCTGGTCATCTCCCGGTCGCAGGCCAACATGGAGGCCCTGATCCGTTCAGTGGCCGACAGCGACGTGGACGAACGGCTCGAAATCCTGGTGTCCTGGAACTCCAAGGAGCCCGCACCGCTCTTCGGCCGCGTCGAAGGAAAGGTCGGCGTCAACTACTATCAGATCATGCCGTACAACTTCGCCCGGAACAACAACGCCCTGGCGCGGCACGCCAGCGGGGAACACCTGCTGTTTCTCAACGACGACATCGTGCTCGACCGGCACGCCCTGGCCCGCGCGCTGGCCGAGATCAGGAAGGGCGGCGTCGGCATCGTCGGGGCGAACCTGCGCTACGCGGACGACACCGTGCAGCATGCCGGGATCTTCTTCGACGAGGGCGGCAAGCCGTACCACCGGCACAAGCACCGGCTCCATTATCGCGATCCCAGGGTGACGAGCGACGAGTTCGTCCCCGCCGTCACGGGCGCCTTCCTGCTGATCGGCCGAAACGAGTTCGATGCTATCAGGTTCGACGAGCGCTTCGCGGTCGCGGGCGAGGACGTGTCCCTGTGCCTGGCCTACCGCAAAAGGTTCGGCAGGGGCGTCCTCTACTGCGCGTCCGCGACGGCGGTCCACCTCGAAAACGTGACCCGCCGCGAGACCGAGGAGCGCGACACGCCGGCCGCCGATCTGGCCCTCATCCGCGACGGCGTGGCGGGCGAGGTCGGCGGCGTGCCGCTGAGCCGGGTCCGGCGCCCGAAGGTGCGGATCGTCACGGAGCGGGCGGGCTGGATCATGCACCGCAAGGCCGACGAGATCCGCAGGCACTTCGGCGACGACCACGTGAAGATCAACGAGGACTGGCCCGAGGCTGATGTCCACTACTATATCAACTACGGATACTTCAACAAGCGGCCGGCCAAGGGCGTCGTGGTCGCGAACTTCACGCATTTCGACCCCGACGCCCTCGCGGACAAGTTCGTCGACGTCGCCTTCACGGTGGACCATTGCACCTCCGTGTCAGAGCTGACGAGCGTCAAGCTCAGGGAGCTCGGCGTCCCCAGCCGCAAGATCACGACCATCCGGGTCGGGGCGGACGCGAGTTTCCGGCCGAAGCTGATGCTCGGGGTCGCAGGGCGGCCCTACAAGGGCGGCCGCAAGGGCGAGGACCTCCTCCAGGGGCTGCTCGACGACCCCGACATCATGGAGCACTGCCGCATCCTCGCCATGAACCCGGACTGGGGCCTGCCGACGCTGGCGCCCGCGGAGACGGCCGACTTCTACCGCCTCATCGACTTCCTGCTCGTCACGGCGCGGATCGAGGGAGGGCCCGTGCCGTTCATGGAGGCCCTGGCCTGCGGGACGATGGCCATCGCGCCCGGGATCGGCGTCATCCCGGAATTCGCCCACGTGCCCTACGAGACAGGGTCGTTGCAGTCGTTGAAGGACGTCCTGCATCGGCTCGTCGCCGAGATGCACCGGTCGCGGGGGCTGGTCGCGTCGGCGATCTCCACGCAGAACTGGAGCGGTTGGAGCGTGAGGCACGAGAAGCTGTTCCGCGACCTCCTGCCCCAAGGCAGCTTCACCTGAGGGCGATCGGGTGAAGGCGGGGATGGGCTTCGACCAGGACGGGTCGGTCCCACGGTCTGCCTGCGATCACGGCACCGGGTCGCGGCGCGCGCCCATGGCCCGCGCGGCTTCGTCGAAGGCGGCGCGCATGATGTCGAAGGCCTCGTCGTCATGCGCGAAGGACACGTAGAGGCGCCCGTAGGGCGAGGGCATGACGAGGAGGCCGTGCCGCCGCAGCGCGAGGTGGAGATCGTGCGACAGGCGGGGATCCGCCACGCGTTGAGCCGCGTCGTAGTCCGTCGGGGCCTCGGGGGCGAACCACAGGCTGAAGACCGTGCCGTAGCCGCTGGTCCTGACAGCCATCCCCTCGGCCGCGAAGGCGCCCTCGACGAAGGCGCGGAAGGCGTCGCCCCGGGCGAGGAGCGCCGGGTAGTCCATGGCGTCGAGCCGCGGCAGCGTGGCCTCGACGGCCGCGCAGGCGACCGGGTTGCCGCTGAACGTGCCGGCGCGGATGCCGCGGCCCTCCTGGAACGCCTCCATGACGGCGGACTTGCCCGCCACTGCCGCCACCGCGACGCCGCTGCCGACCGCCTTGCCGAC
>CAXTFP010000095.1:0-4325 GCA_964243135.1 uncultured Lichenihabitans sp. | reverse complement strand
GGCTGCAGGCGGAAGCCCATCAGCACCTCGCCGCCCATCAGCAGCGCGCCGTCGCGGCGCGCGACCGCCTGCACG
Organism: uncultured Lichenihabitans sp.; assembly: GCA_964243135.1. Lineage (GTDB taxonomy): Bacteria > Pseudomonadota > Alphaproteobacteria > Rhizobiales > Beijerinckiaceae > Lichenihabitans. The sequence goes on along the minus strand of CAXTFP010000095.1, from coordinate 4,250 downwards.
TCTTCGAGGTAGCCCTCCGCCGCCACGAGGCAGGCCGCGTTGGCGAGCATGGGCTCGTACAGCACCGCGGCGATGTCGTCGTGTTCGGCGAAGAGCCGGTCGATGTCGCCGAAGTCGTTGAACCGCAGCAGGGTGGTCCTGCCGTTGCTGGGCCGGTGCTGGTCGTGGAATCCGGCCTCAGGGGTCGCGACGTTGCCGAAGGCGAGTTCGTCGAGCCACCCGTCGAAGCCCGCGGCCATCTTGGCGACCCGCGCCCGGCCGGTGACGACCCGGGCGATGCGGGCCGCGAGGTGGACGGCCTCGCTGCCCGAATTGGTGAAGATCACCCTCTCCAGCGGCCCGAGGTGCCGCGCCAGGGCGGCGGCCGCGCGCTCCTCGCCCGCGTGGCTGAAGGCGGGCAGCGGCCCATTCCACAGCGCCTCGGCGGAGGCCCGCATCACCGCGGGATCGGCGTGGCCCAGGATCGTCCCGCCGAAGCCGAGCGCGGTGTCGACGTAGCGCCGGCCGTCGTCGCCGAACAGGTAGGGGCCGGCGCTGCGGGCGACCGTGAGATGCGCGCCGTCCAGGGGCGGCAGGGCACGCGCGACGCTGGACACGCGGTCGACGAGGCTCGGCATGGTTCGCTTTCCTGGGGGCCGGACGCCGCGGACCCACCGGTGCCTTGATCGGCCCCGGCGGGCTCGCTCCTCTGACATTGCAGATGAAATGGACGGACGACGGTGCCCGAAGTCAAGCCTCCGGCGCGCCGACGTTCCGGCGCGCGGGCGGGAAGCCCGCGAGGGCGCGACGGGTCCGGCCTTGGCGCAGGGATCCGTGAGCCGATACCACTTCGATCGGAGCACTGATCTTCGCGGGAGCCCTGACAATCGACGGATGCCGAGCCGGTTCGACGGCGCCCGACCGTCAGGCCGGGGACGGCTCGGGGTCGTCGGCATCGCCCTCCCCCGCGCCGGGGCCGAGCTGCGGCGCGATCACCTCCATGGCCTGCGACAGGTCGCGTTGCAGGGCGCGCCGCGCGGCCGCGGGATCGCCGCGCCGCAGCGCGTCCACGAGCCCCTCGTGGTTCCGCGCCACGTCGCCGAGGCTGTAGCGGTGCGACAGGAGGTGCATCAGCGGACCGAACCTATCATCAGGTTCTCGATGACCTCCAGCAACAGTTGCGAGCGCGCGAGCTTGTAGATCTCGGAGTGGAACAGGAAGTTGACGCGGTAGCTTTCGGCGAAGTCGTCGATCCGCTTGTACACGTCGTGGATCGCCGCGATCCGGTCCGCGTCGGCCGCGGTGGCATGGCGAGCCGCGGTCGCGGCGGCGTCGCCCTCGACGAGGAGGCGGAGCCGCTGGATGTCGAGGAACTGCCGGCGCGTCGGCGCGATGACGAAATAGGCACTCTTGTTCAAGCTCTCGATGACGCCGTCCGCTTCGAGCCGCTTGAGGGCGTCGCGGATCGGCTGGGGGCTCGTCCCGAGGCTTTCGGCGAGCGACCGGCCACTCAGGCTGGTGCCGGACAGGAGGACGCCGGACATCATGGCCCGCCGGAGCAGCCGGTAGACCTGTTTCTCCACCGGTGGCGGCCCACCGGGGTCGATGCGCCCGATCTCCGGGGCGACCACGCGAACGCGGCCGCAGCGGCGCTCGCTCACCTCGTCCAGTCGCGGAATGGGCCCGGCGCGCGCCGCGGTGGTTCCGCCGGCGCCCGCCGTATCGGCATCCCGAGCGAGCGACGCATCCGCAACCATCGCGACCGTCCCCGTCCACCGCGGGCCGAGGTGCCCGGCCCGGCTTTTGCATGACGCTTCTGGTGTACCGCTTGACGCTGATCCACCACGTCTTTTAGCTTGAGCTAGACCCTCGGAAGCGCTGCATCGGCCCTCTGGGCTGCGGTCGGATCGGGCGACGGCCGGGGTCGACGGGTATCCGGGCGGCGACGCCGGACAGGTGGCGCATGCGAGGCGGGGGAAGATCCATGAGCTGGTCAGTGACGACGCTGCGATACGGGGCCCTGGGACTCGCCCTGCTGTTCGGCACCTGCGCGGTGGCCCAGACCGCCATCCCGGTGCCCGGCCCCACGGTCGAGGGCATCAAGGCGCGCGGGCAACTGCTGTGCGGCGTCGACACCGGCATCCCGGGCTTCGCGTTCCAGGACAGCAGCGGCACCTGGAACGGCTTCGACGTGTCCTACTGCCGGGCTATCGCGGCGGCCGTGCTGGGCGACCCCGCCAAGGTCCGCTACGTGCCCTCCACCACGCCGACGCGCTTCACCATCCTGCAGTCGGGCGAGATGGACGTGCTGATCCGCGACAGCACGCTGACCTTCAGCCGCAGCGCCCAGCTCCACCTCGACGAGGTGGCGATCAACTTCTACGCGGGCCAGGGCTTCCTGGTGTCGAAGAAGCTCGGCGTGTCCAAGATCGAGGAGCTGAACGGCGCCACCATCTGCACGCTGACGGGCGCGACGCTCGAACTCAACATCGCCGACTACGCCCGGAGCCGCGGCACCAAGATCGGCACCCTCTTGTTCGACAAGTCGGACGAGGCGATCGCCGCCATGGAGACCGGGCGCTGCGACGGCTACACGGACGACACGGGCAGCCTGGCGGCGGTGCGCTCCACCCTCAAGGCGCCGGACGACTGGGTCGTGCTGGACGGCGTCATCAGCAAGGAGCCGCTCGGGCTCCACGCCCGCAGCGGCGACGTCAACTGGCGCAACATCCTGTTCTGGGTCGACGCCGCGCTGAAGACCGCCGAGGAGCTCAAGGTCACGAAGGCCAACGCCGATTCGAAGATGTCGGTCGACGATCCCCAGGTGAAGCGCCTGCTGGGCGCCGAGGGCGGCTTCGGCGCGCTGCTCGGGCTCGATAACGACTGGGCGCTGCGGGCCATCAAGGCGGGCGGCAACTACGGCGAACTCTACGACGCGTTCTTCGGCCCGAAGGCCCTCGCCCTGCCCCGCGGCCAGAACAAGCTGTGGGGCGACGGCGGACTGCAATATTCCCTGCCCTTCAGGTGAGCACCCTCGTGAGGCCGGGCGACCTCGCCGAGGAGCGCCCGCCCCGCCCCCGGCCCCGGCTCCGGCCCATCCTGTGGCAGCTCCTGGCGGCGGCGCTGTGCCTCGCGGCCTTGGCCTGGATGGCCCACAACGTGGGCGAGGCCCTGGCGCGGCGCAACATCGACGTCAGCTTCGGCTTCCTGGCCAACCCCGCGGGCTTCGACATCCCGTTCCACGTCCTGGGCTGGTCCGACAGCGACAGCTACGGCTACGCCCTGGCGGTCGCCGGGGTGAACACGCTGCTGGCGAGCGCCCTGTCGATCCTGGGCGCCAGCCTGCTCGGCGTGCTGCTCGCGCTGATGCGCCTGTCCGACAACCCGCTCAGCGCCTGGGTGGCGCGGGCCGTGGTGGAGCTGGTGCGGAACACGCCGCAGCTCCTGCAGATCGTGTTCTGGTACATCGTGCTGCTGCAGTCCCTGCCCGCGACGCGGCTGAGCCTGTCGCTCGGGGGCGTCCTGTTCCTGAACGTGCGCGGCCTGTTCCTGCCGGCTCCGGCCTCGCCCTGGTTCGCCGGCACCGCCGGCGCCGGCGTCGTGGCCGCCCTGCTCCTGCCGCGCCTGCTGCCGCGCCCGTCGCTGATGCTGACGGCCGCGGCCCCGCTGTTCGGCGCCCTGGCCCTGGCGCTGGCGGGCACCGGCTGGGACGTGCCGGCCCTGAAGGGCTTTAACTTCGCCGGCGGCTGGCGGCTTCCCCCGGAACTGCTGGCGCTGGGCACCGGCATCGCGGTCTACGCGGGCGCCTTCGTATCGGAGAACGTCCGGGCCTCCATCTCGGCCGTGAGCCTCGGCCAGTACGACGCGGCCCGCAGCCTGGGCCTGCCGCCCGGGTGGACCATGCGGCTGGTGATCCTGCCCCAGGCGCTGCGCACGCTGCTGCCGCCGCTGACCAACCACTACCTCAACATCGTCAAGTCGACGACGCTGGGGGCGGCCATCGCCTATCCGGAGATCCTCCAGGTCTTCGCCCGCACGGTGCTGAACCAGTCCGGCCGCGCGGTCGAGGTGATGACGCTGGTGCTCGGCGTCTATCTCGCGATCAACCTGAGCGTGTCGAGCGCCATGAACGGGTGGAACCGCCGCCTCGCCCGGCAGAGCCGGTGACCCCGCCCGCCCCCGCCGCCCGGGGCCGGCTCGCCGGAGCCGCGGCGGCCCTGTTCGGCACGCCCGGCCGCGCCGTGCAGACCGCTCTGCTGGCGGGGCTGCTC
>CAXTFP010000094.1:0-8773 GCA_964243135.1 uncultured Lichenihabitans sp. | reverse complement strand
CCCCATGCGCTTGGCCAGGGTCGACCGCTTGGCCGCGTAGGAAGCCGCGACCATGGGATAGTCGGGTGGCAGGCCCCACTTCCGCCTGTACTCGGCCGGCGTCATGCCCAGCGCCGACAGGTGCCGCTTGAGGGACTGGAAGTGTCCCCCCGTCTCGAGGCTGACGATGTAGTCATCCGTCACCGACTTCCTGATCGGCACTGGCGGCACCGGCTTGCCGCCCGAGGTCGTGCGTGCGCCCCCATTCTTCAGGCCGGCGAGGGCCCGGTGCACGGAGTGGATCAGCGTCGGCAGCTCCACGGGCGGCACGGAGTTCTTGGCCACGAAGGCCGTGACGATGCCTGTCGTGAGTTCGGCGAGAACGGTGTCGTCTATGTCGGGCATGGATGTCGCGCTCCCCATCGATGATGGTCCGCTCCCGGTCGGGCGCGGACTCGTGTTGCGGTCCCCATCGCGAGGTCCCGGACCGCGTGGGTCCGCGGCTTCCGCGAAGCCGTCGAGGGATGGGGACAGGCCGCCGCGCCGGCCGGGCGCCGCCTCGTCCCATCATCAGGCCCGGCGCCGCCGCAGCGTCGAGCGGAGGCCCCACCGGGCCAGCCGGGAACAGAAGCGCAGCCAGAGCCGCATCCGCCCGTAGAGGCTCCGGTCGGTCGACATCCTGCGCAGGGCATGGGCCTTGGCGACCGACAGGCCATCGCAGCTCGTCTTGGCCGGGTCCCCGTAGAAGGCCCTGATCTTCTCGACCGACATGCCCGGCGAGGTCATCCAGACGGGCACGTAGGCGTTGCACAGCCGCTCCACATCGGTGAACAGCTTCAGCGATCCGGTGCCCGTGGCCGGGCAGGGCGTCGCGAAGGCATCGCCGATCATCACGACGCCGGGCATCTCGTAGCCCCGCGTGACGTGCAGGTCGGTCGGCCGCACCTTGACCGGCCCCTGGACCACGACGTCCCCGATCAGCCGGGACAGCCCGGGCAGCAGCGCCCGCAGGGCCGCGTCGGGATCGGAGCGGAAGGCCGCGACGCGGGGACCCTTGAGGGGATGGTAGAGGAACAGGTTGGCCCGCATCGCCCCGCCGATGCGGAAAAGCGTGAGGTAGGCCACGTCGTTTCCGGCCCGTTCGGGGTTGTACTGCAGGGCGGGAAAATCGAACTCCCGGCCGTCGGCCCGCCGGAGGTCGAAGCCCACGGTGATCGAGTGGCACGGGCTCGACAGGTCGCGCGTGAGCCCGAGCGCCGCGCGCAGCCTCCAGTTCGCGCCGCTCGCCAGGACGGCGAGGCGCACGTCGACGTGGCGGCCGTCCGACAGGCGGATCTCCTGCCGGTCGGGGCCCGGCGTGATCGCGTCCGCCCAGGAGCGGCACCGCCGGACGCCGGGCGGGATCTCGGCCCTCACCGTGTTGACGAGCGCGTCGTAGGCCATGCCGTATTGCTTGAACGGCACCACGTCGACGAGGCGCCCGAACCGGGCGATCCACAGCTCCTCCGTGCAGGTGCTGGCCCGCATCACGGCCTCGGCGAGCCCCGTCTTGCGGAGCACCTCGATGTGGCCCTGCTCCAGCTTCTCGCAGCGGAAGTCGGGCGGGTAGGTGTCGTGCGGGTCGATCAGGATCACGTCGAAGCCGGCGCGGTCGAGGAGCGTCGCGGCCATCGCGCCCGCCAAGCCCCCGCCGACCACCGCGACGTCGGCCCATTCCCGCCGCTGCTGGGCCGCCGCGGGGCGATCGGGTCCGGCGGGCTGCCGCAGCGGGGGGTGGACGAGGGCCGAGGCGAGGGGGATCATGGTCTGCCCTTTCCGACAGTCTAGGACGCGATGGTCGTCCGGCAGCCTGCGAGCCGGACGCGGGGCCCGTAGCTGGGCCGGGAGGGCCGCCACGGGCCCGCCCCCCGCGACCGCGCTCACGCCGGAACGGCCGTGAACTCGCGCGCCGCCGCGATCCCTTCCAGGCCGACGCCCGCCTCGGCGTCGGGCGAAAGGGACGGGGGCTCGTCCTCGACGGCCGAGAGGTTCGGACGGGGCCTCCCCAGGCCGACGTAGTCGAGGCCGGCCTCGGCAAGCCTGCCCCCGTCGAGGCAGTTGCGCAGGTCGAGGACGAGAGGTCGGCTCATGGCGTCGCGCACCGAAGCCCAGTCGAGCTCGCGGAACTGGGGCCATTCAGTCGCCACCACGACCGCGTCGGCCTCCGCCACCGCTTCCAGCGCCGAAGTCGCGTGCTCGGCCAGCGGCAGCTCGTGCCGCGCGTTGGCACCCCCCGCGGGATCGTAGGCCGAGACCGTCGCGCCGGCGTCCAGCAGCTCCGCGATGATGGACAGCGCCGGCGCCTCGCGGACGTCGTCCGTCCCGGCCTTGAAGCTCACGCCCAGCACGGCGATCCGCAGACCGCGGACGTCGCCGTCCAGGGCTTCGACGACCTTGTCGACCGCGAACCGCTTCTGGCGCTCGTTCGAGCGCACGACGGCCTCGGCGATCGGCATGGGGCAATGCAGCGACGCCCCCGTGCCGATCAGCGCGCGCAGATCCTTGGGGAAGCAGGAGCCGCCGAATCCCGGTCCGGCCCGCAGGCCGGCCGGCCCGATCCGCCGGTCGAGGCCGATGCCCCTCGCGAGGTCCTTCACGTCCGCCCCGGTCCGCTCGCACAGGCGGGAGAACTCGTTGATGAGGCCGATCTTCGTGGCGAGGAAGACGTTCGACGCGTATTTGATCATCTCGGACGTCTCGATCGACGAGGCCTCGAACAGCGTGAAGCCCTGCTCCGTCAGGGGGGCGTAGAGCGTCCGCATCGTCGCCAGCGCGCGGGCCGAGCGCGAGCCCACGACGATCCGGTCCGGCTCCATGAAGTCGACGACGGCCGAGCCCTCGCGCAGGAACTCGGGGTTCGACACGACCGCGAAGGCGTCGGCCGGCAGGTGCCGGGCGATTGCGGCCTCGATGGCCCGGCAGGTGCCGACCGGCACGGTGGACTTGATCGTGAAGATCACGAAGCCGCCGGGCGCCGTGCGCTGCCGGTGGCGGGCCGCCGCCTCGACGGCCGACAACAGCGGACCGAGGTCGGCCGTGGCGCCGTCGGCACCCGTGGGCGTGCCGACCGCGACCATGAGGACCAGGGCTTCGGCCGCGACCGCGCCCGCGAGGTCGTTGGTGAAGTGCAGCCGCCCGCGCGCGGCGTTGCGGCCCACGAGCTCGCCGAGGCCGGGCTCGTAGATCGGGATGCGGCCGGCCCGCAGGCTGCCGATCTTGCCGGCATCGGAATCCACGCAGGTGACGGCGTGCCCGATCTCCGCCAGGCAGGTCCCCGTCACGAGGCCCACGTATCCCGTACCCACGACACAAACGTCCAGCATCTCGGTCACTCCGTCAGGGGCAGGGGAAGCGCGGCCATCGCCGGCGCGATCGGTCGTCACCGCGCGCCCTTGCCGAACATGACGGCGGGCAGGGTGTGGAGGAGGATGTACAGGTCCATCCAGATCGACCAGTTGCGGATATAGAACGTGTCGGCGTTCTGCTGGACGGCGAGATCGCCGTCGCTGCGCGCGGTGATCTGCCAGAACCCCGTGAGGCCGGGCGTGACGCTGGCGCGCAGCGCCTGGAACGCCTCGTCGAAGCCCCGGAGGTGATAGGCCGGGAAGGGCCGCGGGCCGACGAGGCTCATGTCGCCCCGCACGACGTTCCAAAGCTGCGGCAGCTCGTCGAGGCTGGAGCGGCGGATGAACTGGCCGATGCCGGGCAGGATACGGGGATCGTTCCGGAGCTTGTAGCTGCTGTTCCACTCGGCGCGCGCCGCCGCGTCGCCCGCGAGATGGGCTTCGAGCCGGGCTTCCGCGTCGGCGAACATGCTGCGCACCTTCCAGATCCGGACGATGCGGCCGTCGAGGCCGACGCGGGCCTGGGCGTAGAAGGGATTACGGCGGTCGACACACCAGATCGCCAGGGCCATGGCGGCCACGACCGGCACGGCGAAGACCAGGAGGCAGGACCCCGCCGCGAGGTCGATGCCGCGCTTGAGCAGGAGGTCGCGCCGGACGGGGCAGCGGCGGACCTCGATTCCGACGGCGCTGCCGATCATCCGCGTGTTCGACCACAGGGTCTGCATGTCGCCCGCGTCGCGCGCCACCACGACCGAGGGGAAGTCGAGGCGGGCCGCCGTGCGCGCGTCCTCGCGCCCGTCGCCGCTCGACATCAGCACCGCCATCTCGGCGCGCGCGCCCGCGAACCCCCGGGACTCGGCGAGGCGCGGGTCGTCCGCCGCCACGCGGGCGAGGACGCGCAGGCCGAGCCCGGGGTGGGCGTCGAGGACGAGCGACAGGTTCCGCGTCGCCGCGGGGTCGCCGATCAGCACCACGCGGGTCTGCCACAGGCCGAGCCGCTTCAGGGCGAGCTGGACGAGCCCGGCCGTGAGCGAGCCCAGCACGACGGTGGAGGGCACGAGCACCAGCCACGACAGGATCTCGTCCGGCGCCCAGATCTGTCCGCCCAGGATGGCGACCAGGAACGCACAGAAGATCGACGAGGCCCGGACGCGCTGGCGGAACAGCTCGATGGGGCTCGACCGGCCGGTGTCGTAGAGGCCGAAGAGCAGGTCCAGGCACACGAGGAGGACCGTCGTGCCCAGGACCGTCGCCGGGCTCCCCAGCCCGGGCCGCCCCGCCACCGCGAAGCACAGCGCGAGCACCGTCAGCACGCCCAGCGACGCCACGGCGTCGCCCGCCGCGAAGGCCATCGTCACCTTCAAGCGCCGGTCGACCGCCGACGAGAGGCCCGCCCGCGGCCCGGACGGCGAGCGGGGGGGAGCGCCGAGGTGATCGAGGCCGGCGATGATTTCGACGTCCGACATGGTGGCTTTCCGAAGTGTCGTCGATGGCGCGATGGGATCGGCCCGACGGGGCCGGAAAGGGGATCGGAACGCGACGCCACGCGGCCGGGCCCGGAGGGGCCCGAGTCTCGGTCGGAGGGAGGTGGGAAACGGCCACCTTCGGTGAGTGGGCTAGCGTCGGCACACATGTCGGCGGCCGGGGACTCCCTTCTCCCCGCTGGGGAGAAGGGCACCAATGCCCAGCGTCAGTGGTGTATGCCGACGCGTGGATGAGCGGGCGGGATGCCCTAGAAGGCCGGCGCCGCGGCGGCGCTCCGGGGATGGGCCGTCGCGCCGGACGCGGCATTCCCCAGGGCGAGCTGCTCGGCGATCCAGCCGTAGGTGGGCACGAGGCCGGTGCGCAGCTCGATCTTCGGCTCCCAGCCCAGGACCGCGCGCAGCCGGGCATTGTCGCTGTTGCGGCCGCGGACGCCCTGCGGGCGTGACACGTCGTGCCGCTTGCCGATGCGCTTGCCGGCCACCTCCGCGACCATGTCGACGAGCTGGTTGATGGTGACCAGCTCGTCGGTGCCGAGGTTCAGCGGCAGGCCGTAGTCGGACCGCATGATGCGCACGAGCCCCTCGACGCAGTCGTCGATGTACATGAACGAGCGCGTCTGCTCACCGTCGCCCCAGATCTCGACCGCGTCGCCGTCCTTCGCCATCGCGACCTTGCGCGAGATGGCGGCCGGCGCCTTCTCGCGGCCGCCGTCGTAGGTGCCGAGCGGCCCGTAGACGTTGTGAAAGCGGACGACCCGCGTGGCCATGCCGAAGTCTTCCGTGAAGTACTGGCACAGCTTCTCGGTGTAGAGCTTCTCCAGCCCGTAGCCCTCCTCGGGCGCGGCCGGGAAGGCGTCCTCCTCCTTCAGCGGCACGACGTCGGCGTCGTGCTGGAGGTGCTGGGGGTAGACGCAGGCGGAGGACGAGTAGAGGAAGCGCGACACGCCGGCCTTCTGCGCGGCCTCGACCATGCCGACGTCGATCAGCGTGTTGTTGAGCGTGATCTCGGCGTGCGACTGGCTGATGTAGCCGATGCCGCCCATGTCGGCCGCCAAGTGATACACCTCGTCGACGCCCGCGACCGCCGCAGCGCAGTTCTGCCGATCCCGGAGATCGACCTGCAGGAACTCGTCGGCGCGCGTGCCGCTATATTCGGGGAACTTCACGTCGGCGGCACGGACCCAGCATCCCATCTCCTTGAGGCGGGTCGTCAGGTGATGGGCGATGAACCCGCCCGCCCCGGTGACGAGGATCTTCTTGGTCCAAGTGTTGTTCGGCATGGCGCTGACCTTCCGTTGAAAGTTCGTCACCATGGTCGAAAGTCGATGCATGATTGAAGTCTATCAGAGGGAGTAACCCTTTTTCTCATGGTCGAGAATGCGTTGATTTATGATCGACCGCATGTGTTTCTGATCAGATATCGGCCTCTATCGAGATGAAGATTTGAATGGAGGTGAAATAAATCGAAATATTATTCGATTTATATCAACATATATCTTCTATATAGAAAATACAGATAGATCAATAACGGATCTAGACCTGCAATGTAACATCGGATCGATACAAAATTAAGAAATATCAAAACGGAGAGTGAGAAAGTCTCAAGACACAGGTCGATAATCTGAGATGGTCTACACTGCACTGCCATGCAGCGTCGACCATCTATCGGAAATGATCGCTCACCTTTCGATGGGCGGAATAGAGACCTCGAACTGGAACATCACTCTGGAACGAGGAGGGGGTAAGGCTCGACCCGATGGAGTGCATCCTCTCCTCAGCGGGCCAGGGTTAGCACATATCCCCGGCGCTGTGCGTTTGTGCCTTTCTCCCCTCGGGGCTACCGATGGCACACATGTCGACGCCTGCGGGGGAATACCCTTCTCCCCTTGAGGGGAGAAGGTCCGCACAGCGGGGATGAGGGGGGAGGCGGCGCGCGCGGGGATGATCCCCCCTCATCCGCCCTGCCGGGCACCTTCTCCCCGCTGGGGAGAAGGGCGCCAACGCCCAGCGATGTGTGCCGACATCACAGTCTGCCAGTCGAATCCGATCTTGCGGCCGGTTCCGAGCGCCCGGCCCGGCAATCACAGGCTCGGCACATCGCGCGACAGGCCCTTGGCGTCGAGTTCGCCGAGGTAGCGCGCCCATCTGGCGTCGTGGTCGGCGCCGAGCTCGTACAGGTAGTCCCAGGTGAAGAGGCCGCTGTCGTGGCCGTCGTCGAAGACGAGCTTGACGGCATAGTGGCCCACGGGCTCCACGGCCACGATCACGACCCGGCGCTTGCCGCCCACCGTCCGCCTTTCGGCGGCCGTGTGGCCCTGCACCTCGGCGCTGGGGCTCGTGACGCGCAGGTATTCCGCCGGAAGCGCGAAGGTGGCGTCGTCGTAGGCGACGCTCAGCAGCCAGCCGCCCTCCTTGAGCCGCAGCTCCTTCGGCCAATGGACCGTCGACATCGCCTGGGTTCTCCGTGGCCGCTGCACCATTGCCACGGTTCCGCTCGCCATTGTAGCGTCCTGGCCGACTCGGGAGGAGATTCATGGTTCATCGGATCGACGATCCGGCGCGCCGCAGGCGTCCGTCGGCCTGGCTCTGGCTGCTGCTCATCCCCTATCCGGCGTTGCTCTGGGTGCCGTTCTACAATGCGGTCGAGCCACGCGTCCTCGGCTTCCCGTTCTTCTACGCCTACCAGATGGGCTTCGTGGTCCTGACCGCGATCATCACGGCCCTGGTCTACGTCATGACGGACTGACCTCCCGCGCCCGAGCCGACGCGCGGCCTTGCCGCGGTCCCCCACCCCGAATCGAGAGAACAATGCCGGTCAACTGGATCGCCCTGACGGTCTTCGTGGTCTGTTTCGCGGCCGTCACCGTCCTGGGCTTCGCGTCCGCCCATTGGCGCAAGGGCGACCTCGACCTGCTGCACGAGTGGGGCCTCGGCGGCGGCACCTTCGGCACGCTCGTCACCTGGTTCCTGATCGGCGGCGACATCTACACGGCCTACACGTTCATCGCCGTGCCGGCCTTGGCCTTCGGGGCCGGCGCCGTGGCGTTCTTCGCCGTGCCCTACACGACGCTGATCTACCCCATCACCTTCGTGGTCTTCCCGCGCATGTGGTCCGTGTGCCGGCGCCACGGCTACATCACGGCGGCCGACTTCGTGCGCGGGCGCTTCGGCAACCGCTGGCTCGCCCTCGCCGTGGCGGCGACGGGCCTGCTCGCCACCATGCCGTATATCGCCCTGCAACTCGTCGGGCTGGAGGTCGTCATCGCGGGGCTCGGCGTCAGCACGGGCGGCTACCTCGGCCACCTGCCGCTGCTCCTCGCCTTCCTCATCCTGGCGGCCTTCACCTACACGTCGGGCCTGCGGGCGCCGGCCGCGATCGCGGTCGTCAAGGACGTGATGATCTACGCGGTGATCTTCGCGGCCATCGGCGTCATCCTGCGCGACTTCGGCGGCTTCTCGGCCGTCTTCGCGGCCGTGCCGCCCGAGAAGCTGGTGCTGCCGGTCCCGCCCGCGGGCTCGACCGGCGCCTACAGCGCCTACGCGACGCTGGCGCTCGGCTCGGCCGCGGCCCTGTTCATGTATCCCCACGCCATCACGGCGGTCCTGAGCTCCTCGACGCGCGACGTCATCCGGCGCAACTCGGCCCTGCTGCCCGCCTATTCGCTGGTGCTGGCCTTCCTGACGCTGCTCGGCTTCATGGCCATCGCGGTGGGCGTGAAGGGCAAGCCGCAATATGCGGCCCTGTTCGACCAGTATTCGAACCAGTTCGCGGTGCCGGCCCTCATCCTGGACATCTTCCCTCCCTGGTTCGCGGGCTTCTCCTTCGCGGCCATCGGCATCGGCGCACTGGTGCCGGCCGCCATCATGTCGATCGCGGCCGCCAACCTGTGGACCCGCAACATCCACCTGGAGTTCATCAACCCC
>CAXTFP010000093.1:0-8859 GCA_964243135.1 uncultured Lichenihabitans sp. | reverse complement strand
GTGTTGGCCATGGCCGGGTAGATGGCGCCGAGCCCGTCTTCCCCGTTCAGCCGCGCCCGCACGAAGGCCACGGCCTTGTCGATGGCGCTCTGGCGCTTGCCCTTGGGGAAGTAGGGCTCGGCCGCCTGCAGCACCTTGTCGAGCGCCCCGAAGATGATGCCCCAGCCGCCGACCTGGTTCGTGCCCTTGGGCCAGATGCGGATGCGCTCCGGCGGCGTGACGAAGAGCTCGGGGATGTCGATGCCGCGCGGGTTGGCGGCCTTGGGCTTCAAGGCCATGAGCACGAGCAGCGGCACCAGCGTGTCCCGCGCCCAGTAGGAGATCCGGTAGATGTGGAACGGGAACCACGAGGGTGCGTTCATGATCTCGATCGGCATCGCTGGCACGGCGCGCCACGGCACAATGCCGAAGAGGGCGAGGCTGGTACGGGTGAAGACGTTGGAATGCGCGGCTCCGCCCGCCGCCAGGATGGCGTCGCGCGCCCGCAGCATGTGGGGGGCGTCGGCCGGGTCGCCAATCATGCGCAGCGCCGCGTAGGCCTTGACGCTGGCCGACACGTTGAGAGCACCCCCGCGCAGCAGCGGCCAGCCGCCGTGCGCCTCCTGCGTGCGGCGCAGGTAGACGCCGATCTTGACCTCGATGGCCGGATCCGGCTCGCCGAGGAAGTGCTTCAGCAGCACGTATTCGGCCGGGATGGTGGCGTCGGCCTCGAGGTCGAAGGCGAAATGCCCGTCCCCACGCTGCTCGCGGCGGAGCGCCGCTGCGGCCCGCTCGATGGCGATGTCGAGATCGTCGATGACCGTGGCCGGGACGGAAGCGGGCTGTTGGGCGGCGACGGCGGCAAGCGACATGATCGGTCTGATCTCGGCGGTTCATCCCGCGGGAAAGCGACAGCGAGGCTTTCCACGTCGCTTCGGGAGCGACAAGCCGGAATGCTCCCCTCCGCCCCCGAAGCGGAGTCCGCGTGTCCTACGGGTGACAATCGAAGGTTAAGGCATCGTGCGGCTGTCGCGCGGGCAGCGGACGCCTGCCGGTCCCGGGCGTCCCGACCTCTATCTTGTTGGATGCGGCGCGGCTCAGTAGCCGTGCGAACCCGCGCCGGTCGCCTCGCCGCGCAGCACGGCCAGGATGTCGTCGAGCAGGCCGGAGGTCCCGAAGCGGAAGGTCGCCGCCGTCGGCCAGCCCGGCCCCATGACGGCCTCGGCGACGCGCAGGTAGCGTGCCGCCTCGCCCACCGACCCGATGCCGCCGGCCGCCTTGAAGCCGACGGTGCGACCGCTGCGGCGGATGGCGCGCAGCATCGCGTCGGCGGCATCGACCGTGGCGTTGACCGCGGCCTTCCCGGTCGAGGTCTTGAGGAAGTCGGCGCCGGCATCGATCGCCAGGTCGGAGGCCGCCGCGATGGCGCCCGGATCCCGCAGGGCCCCGGTCTCCAGGATGACCTTCAGGGTGGAGCCCGGGCCGGCGGCGCGCGTCGCCCTGACCATGGCGGTCACGGCGCCCCCGTCCCCGGCCAGGAAGGCTCGATACGGGATGACGAGGTCGATCTCGTCGGCGCCGTCCGCGACCGCCGACCGCGTTTCCGCCGCGACCGCATCCACGGCGCTCCCGCCCTCGGGAAAGTTCACCACGGTGGCGATCCTGATCGGGTGGCCGTCGCCCAGGACCGCGCGCGCCTGCGCCACGAAGCGCGGCCAGATGCAGACGGCGGCGGCATCGCCGAAGGGCGTGCGCGCGCGGGCGCACAGACCGGCGATGTCGGGTGCCTCGCAATCGTCGCGGAGGTTCGTGAGGTCGAGGAGCGACAGCGCGAGGGCGGCCGTTTCGCGCGGGATGCGCGCGGGGCCGTCCGTCCGACCCGCGGCGGCGTCGATGGTGGTCATGGTCCGCTCCTCCTCGCGCCGCGTCCTCGGCACGCGAGACACCCGATCCCCATACGGGATCCGGGCTGCAGTTGCACCCGGCCGGCCAGGGCCAAGCAGGGCCGGTGCCGCCGGCCGGCATCTTCTCCGGATGCGGCTACCGCCCGCGCGTACCTCGGCACCCGCGGGAGCCTGCCCTTCTCCCCTCCGGGGAGAAGGTGGCGCGAAGCGCCGGATGAGGGGGGATCCACCACCTATAGGAGGCCCCCTCATCCGCCCTGCCGGGCACCTTCTCCCACAAGGGGCTAGCGTTGGTACACATCACCGAGGCTGGGCGTTGGCGCCCTTCTCCCCTCAAGGGGAGAAGGGAAAGCCCCCCGCAGGTGCCGAGTTGTGTGCCAACGTCAACCCCAAGGAGAGAAGGGCGGCAACGCCCAGTGTCAGCGGTGTATGCCAACGCAAGCCGGCCGCGGGAAGGGGGCGCCAGAGAGGACATCACGCGGCCCTTGAGGATCGGCGGGGCTTCGGCGATCATCCCGGCGCGGGTCTCCGCGGTCCTGCCCCCGTGGGAGGCCGTCCGGGGAACTGAGACGAGCACGAGGACGGGACGCGATGGTGAGCGAAGACGCGGTGCTGAGGGCCCTGGACAAGCCGAGGAAAATCTTCTCCATCCGGCAGGCCGTCGACCCCGCCGGTTCCGAGGAGTCCTTGCAGATCCTGCTCATGAAGATGCGGGACGCCGGCAAGCTGGCGTTCGACATCAAGAAGGGGACGTGGCGGAAGATCTGAGCGCCCCCACCCGTTCCGGCGCCGGTCAGGCGGCCGACCTTTGTCCCGCGCGGCGCGCCTTCTTCCATCCGTAGAGCTGCACGTCGGCCTCCGCCATGAGGCGGACGACGTCGACCTTCCCGTGAGCCGAGGCGAGCCCGACGCTCGCCGACATGGGCAGGCGGAGCCCCTCGATGAGGAGCGGCCGCCGGAGCGCGCGCGCCAGCACGGCCCGGAGCTCCGAAGCCTCCTCGGGCTGGGCGACGGGCCGCAGGGCCACGAATTCGTCGCCGCCGAGCCGCGCGCAGACCGCGCCCTCGCCGAGCTGGAACGCCAGGCGGCGCGCGGCCTCGGCCAGGACCGCATCGCCGGCGGCGTGGCCGAGGGTGTCGTTGACGTCCTTGAACATGTCGAGGTCGACCATGAACAGGGCGAGGCACGTCCCCGCCGGCCAGGTCGCCCGAGCCCTGTCGACCTCGCGCCGGAAGCCGCGGCGGTTCAGCAGGCCCGTGAGCGGATCCCGGGTGGCCAGTTCCTCGAGTTCGATCTCGCGCAGGCGCTCCTCCGTGATGTCCGCCACGACGCCCGACACGGTCTCGGCTTCGCCGTCCGCGCCGCGGGCGACGGTGCGCTGGCACCGCGCCCAGCGCGTCTCGCCGCCGCGGCCCGCGAAGCGGAACAGGCGGCTGTCGTCGGAGGAGGCGAGATCCCGGAAGGCGTCGTCCCGGTCGTCGGGATGGACGCGCCCGCACCACTCGGCCCAGGAGACCGGCCTCGGCGCCTCCTCGCCCATCAGCAGGGCGAAGGCGTCGGAGGCGCGGAACTGCCCCGTGGCCATGTCGACGTGCCACTCGGCCCCGTGGAGCGCCTGCAGGGCGAGGGATAGGTGCTCGACCGTCACGGCCTTCTCCCGCTCGGCTGCCCGCGCGTCGGACAGGTCGTGGCAGATCCCCATCAGCGTCGTCACGCGGCCGTCCGGGTCGAGGATCGGCATGAGCCATGTCCGCCACGAGCGGAAGCCCGCCGGCATGCGGGCCGAGATGTCGTATTCGACCAGCGTCTTCCGGGCGACGCAGTCCCGGAACTGCCGGGTGACGCGGGCCGCGAGCGCGGGAGGGTGGACCTCCCCCGGGGTCAGCCCCGCGGCGATCTCGTGGATCGGGCCGGCCTGGGCCGCGTTGGCGGCGGCGTAGCGGAAGCACCCGCCCGGCAGGACGTCGACGATGAAGGCGGGAGCACCGATGGCGTTGAGGTCGAACACTGTCACTCCGCTCCGATGGATCGTTCGCACACCAACGCTGTTCCCGCCTTGAATGCCCTTCAACCCGCGGCGCTCTTCTCCCCATGGTGAAGGATGCGTTTCGGCCCGTCCCGGCCGGTCGCGACGATCCCTCCTCAGCCCAGGACCATGAACCTCACGCACATCGGCGTGCCGATGGGGAGCGTGTGGACGCGACCCGACAGGGCACCCGCTTCGTCGAGCGCGAAGATCGCGAGCCCGTCGCTGTCCTGGTTGGCGGCCACGAGGTATCGGCCGGCGGGGTCGAGCGAGAGGTGGCGCGGCGTCCGGCCCGCGCAGGGATGATGGCCGCGCGGCGTCAGGGCGCCGCTGTCCGGGTCCAGGGCGAGGACGGCGATGCTGTCGTGCCCGCGGTTGGCCGCGTAGACCCACCGCCCGTTCGGGTGGATCTGCACGTCCGAGCAATGGCTGATCCCGTGGCCCTCGGGCAGCGCGGGGGCGATTGCTATCACCTCGAAGCGCCCGGACTCCGCGTCATAGCGCAGGCTGGCGACCGTCGAGTCGAGTTCGCAGACCGCGACGGCGAGCCGGCCGCCGGGGTGGAAGGCGAGGTGGCGCGGCCCGCAGCCGGGCGTCAGCCGCGTCACGGCGGCGGGTTCCGCCGACAGGGCGCCGTCAGATCCGCGGCGGTAGGACGTCAGCGTGTCGAGGCCGAGGTCCGCCACGACCGCGAAGCGCCCGTCGGGGCTGGGGAGCACGCAGTGGGGGTGCGACCGCTCCTGCCGCGCCGGGTCGGGTCCCCGGCCTCTCTGCGCGACGCTCGACGCCGGCGGGCCGAGGCCGCCGTCGGGGCGGATGGGGAGGACCACGACGGCGCGGTCCGGCCCGTCGCCCTCCGGGAACGCGCCGTAGTTGGCCACCAGCAGGTGTCGGGCGTCGCGGTCCAGGCTGCAATGGGCCGTGACGCTGCCGAGGCTCGGCTGCTTGGCGATGTAGACGAGGCGGCGCGCGTCGCGGTCGAAGCGGTAGGCCGTGACCGTGCCCTCGTGCCAGCCGGGCACCTCCGAGGTGGCGTAGACGCAGCCGCTCCCGCCGTCGACGCACAGGAAGGCCGGGTTGTCGATCCCGCGCTCCTCGCACACGAGTTGCGCACTCCCGTCCCCGGGATCGAAGGCTAGGACCGACAGGCCGACGCCGCGGGCCTGCGGGAAAGGGGGCACCTTCCGGTTGAGGCTGCCGACCACCATCAGCGTCTCGGGCATCGCTCGCCTCCTCCCCGGGCGCGCTCTTCAGATCACGCGGCTCATCACGTTGCGGCCGAGGAAGGGATATTGCTCGACGTCGTACACCTGCCCGGTCACGGGGGCGGAGGCGTCCGAGGCCCAGAACAGGGTGTGGCGGGCGACCTCCTCCGGCAGCAGGATGCGGCCCGCCGGCGCGAAGACGGCCGGCAGGCTGGCCGGCCAGTCGTCCGGCCGCCCCTGGGCCCGCTGCGTCTCGATCTCCGTCTCCGTCAGGGTCCAGCCGACGTTGAGTTGGTTGACGCGGATCCCGGCGGGCGCGAGGGCATCCGCCATGTTCCGGGTCATGGTCATCAGCGCCCCCTTGGACATGGAATAGACCAGGAGGTCGGTCTGCCCGCAGTGGGCGTTGACCGAGCCGATGTTGACCACCGAGCCCCGGATCCCCGCCTCCACCATGCCGGCGACGACCCGGCGGGACAGCAGGAGCGGCGAGCGCGTGTTGATGGCGAAGATGCGGTCGAAGGCGGCACCGTCCGAGGCCGCGAGGTCGGTGCGGGGGAAGATGGCGGCGTTGTTCACCAGCACGTCGATCCGCCCGTGGATGGCCCGCGCCGCGTCGGCCAGCCGATCCGCCGTCTCCGGCAGCGCCAAATCCCCCTCGACGAAGGGCGCGCCGCCGAGGGCCGCGGAGGCCGCCTCCGTCTGCGCGCGCGACAGCCCGTGGAGGATCACGCGGGCGCCCTCGGCGGCGGCGCGCCTGGCGGTCGCGAGGCCGATGCCCGAGGACGAACCCGTGATGAAGACGACCTTGCCGTCCACCATGGCGATGCTCACCGGCTCGCCGCGGCGGCCGAGCGGCCGTGCGCCCGCATCACGCCGCGCAGTTCCGCGAGCCCCTTCAGGCGCCCGGCGTAGGAATAGCCGGGGTTGACCCTGAGCCCCTCGTCGGCCTTGCGGATGTCGTTGGCGAGGAGGTGGCCGTGGTCGGGCCGCATGGGAATGGTGGCGTCGGCACGCCCCTCGGCCCTCCGCCGCGCCTCCTCGTCCTCGAGGGCGAAGACGACGCCGACCATGTCGACGTCGCCGTCGAGGTGCTCGGCCTCGTGGAACGAGCCGTCCCGCTCGCGCGTGACGTTCCTGAGATGCGCGAAGTGGATGTGCGGGCCGAGCTCCCGGGCCAAGGCCGGCAGGTCGTTGTCGGGCCGGGCTCCCAGCGAGCCCGTGCAGAGCGTGACGCCGTTGGCGCGGCTCCCCTCGCAGCCCACGATCGCGCGGAGGTCGTCGCCGGTGGAGACCACCCGCGGCAGGCCGAACAGCGGGAACGGCGGGTCGTCCGGGTGGACGCACAGGCGGATGCCGAGGTCCTCGGCGACCGGCGCCATCTCCCGGACGAAGGCGAAGAGGTTGGAGCGCAGCGCGTCGGCGTCGACACCGTCGAAGCGGGCGATCTCCCGCGCCACGCCCTCGCGCGAATAGGTGTCGTCGGCGCCCGGCAGGCCCGCGATCACCGTCGCCTCGAGGCGATGCACCGCCGCCTCGTCCCAGGCCCGCGACCGGCGGCCGGCTTCCTCGACGAGGCGGGGCTCGTAGTCGTCGGCGGCGTCGCGCCGGCGCAGGACGAAGACGTCGTAGCCGACGAAGTCCACCATGTCGAAGCGCAGGGCGTAGCCGGTGGTGGGCAGCCTGTGGCGGAGGTCGGTCCGCGTCCAGTCGACGACGGGCATGAAGTTGTAGTTCACGACCGCGATGCCGGCGCGGGCCACGGCCGCGAGGCTGTCCTTCCAGGCGCCCAGCATGGTCTCGCACGCCCCCGAGCGGAGCTTGACGTCGCTCGGCATGGGGATGGATTCGCACACGGACCAGCGCAGCCCGGCGGCCTCGACTGTCGACTTGCGCCGCAGCAGCTCGTGGAGCGGCCAGGCCGAGCCTTCGGGGTGGCCGTGCAGCGCCGACACGATGCCGGTGGCGCCCGCTTGCCGGATGTGGTCGAGGCCGATCGGGTCCTGGGGGCCGAACCAGCGCCAGCATTGTTCCATGGCCAAAATCCTCCCGCAGGCCGCGCCCCTCTTTGACGGCCCGCAGTGACCATGATACTGCCATGGTAGTCAACAGGCGGCGCGAAGCGGCGAGGATCTGCGGGATGACGGGTGCTTCGGGTTGGGTGGGGACCATGGGTCCGCGGTTCGTGGAACGGCCGGTGCACCGGCACTGGCTGCTGTCGCAGGCGCGCTCCCTGTTCGACTTCTTCCAGCTCGCCGCCTTCAACTCCCGCGGCGGCTTCGTCACGCTCGGCGACGACGGCCGGCCCAACCCGGCGCGGCCCGGCCAGAGCGGGGTGGAGCGCCAGCTCCACGACACGTCCCGCATGGTGCACTGCTTTTCCGTCGCCCATCTGCTCGGCCTGCCGGGGGCGGACCGCGTCGTCGACCACGGGATGCGCTTTCTGTGGGAGCGGCACAGGGACGGGGCGAACGGCGGCTACTTCTGGGGCGTCGACGACGAGCGCGCCACGACGCCGGCCAAGCAGGCCTACGGTCACGCTTTCGTGCTCCTCGCCGCCGCCTCGGCCAAGGTGGTCGGCCACCCCGACGCCGACCGCCTGCTCGGCGACGTCACGGACGTCCTGCTGTCGCGCTTCTGGGACGAAGCGGCCGGTGCAACCACCGAGGAATACCTCGCGGACTGGGGCTCGATAGGCGACTACCGGGGCCAGAACTCGAACATGCACCTCACCGAGGCGCTGATGGCGGCCCACGAGGCGACCGACGACGGCCGCTACCTCGGCATGGCCGAGCGCGTCGCGGGCCTGATCATCGACCGCCACGCCCGCGAGCAGGGCTGGCGGGTGGCCGAGCACTTCGACAGCTCCTGGCGCGTCGACCGGGACTACGCGGGCGACCCCATGTTCCGGCCGCGGGGGACGACGCCGGGCCACGCGCTGGAATGGAGCCGCCTGCTGATCCAGCTCTGGGAGCTCGGCGGGCGCCGGCACGCCTGGATGCCGGAGGCCGCGAAGGCGCTGTTCCTGAAGACCGTCGAGGTGGGCTGGGACCGGGCGGTCGGAGGCTTCTACTACACGCTCGGTTGGGACGACCGGCCCGATCAGGCCGACCGCTACTGGTGGCCCTGCGCCGAGGGGATCTGCGCCGCCGCCGCGCTGGCCTCGGTCGACCCGGACCCCGCCTTCGAGGCCTGGTACCGGCGCATCTGGGGCTTCGTGAACGACCATGTCCTCGACCGGCGCTTCGGCGGCTGGTTCCCGGAGCTCGACTCCAGCTTGGCACCCGTGAACCGAGTCTTCACCGGCAAGCCCGACCTCTACCACGCGGTGCAGGCCTGCATCATCCCGCTCCTCCCGGCCGACGGCAGCATCACGCGCGGCCTGCGAGGCCGGGGCTCGACCGCGATCCTGGGCGGCTGAGGCCACCGGGGCCGGCGACGACCTGCTCGAGGCAGATGACCGCTCCGCGGAGCGCGAAGGGGAGAGTGCATGATCGGGAACCGTGCCAGGGCGTCGCTCGACGCCGGCCAGCCGTTGCTGGGCTGCTGGATCCAGCTCTTCAGCCCCGTGGTGGGCGAGATCATGGGGCTGTGCGGCTACGACCTCGTGATGATCGACATGGAGCACGGCCTGGGGTCGGTCGGGGACGCGGCCGCGGTGATGCGGGCCGTCGCCGGCACGGGCGCGGCCTCCTACGTGCGCCTGCCCGCCAACGACCCGGTGATCCTGAAGACGCTGATGGAC
>CAXTFP010000092.1:0-8866 GCA_964243135.1 uncultured Lichenihabitans sp. | reverse complement strand
CATCAGGCGCGGGCCGCGGCCCTCCAGCTCGTCGGTATCGGCACGGCCCTGGCCGCGGCCCTGGTGCTGCGGCCGCGCGGGCTCGTCGGCGGCGGCGCGGGGCGGCGCTGAGCCGGGCCTTCCGGGAGGGACCGGGCGGCCGGATGGCACGTCCCTTGCTGAATTTGGATCAGGGCGACGGGAGCCGCTGCGGCGCCCGGCGGCGTCCCGCTTTGCCTCCTCCGGCCGCAGCATCGGACCCGATCCGCACGAATGACGAGCAGTTCCTGTCCCGCGGTGGTGAAGACGGTCTGCCCCTATTGCGGGGTCGGCTGCGGCATGGAGTTGCACGTCCGGGACGGCGCGGTCGTCAAGGTCGGCGGCGACAAGAGCCACCCCACCAACTTCGGTCGGCTCTGCACCAAGGGCGCCACCAGCGCCGCGGCCATCGCGGCCGAGGGACGGCTCGACGGCGCCTTTCTCTACGACGAGCGGGCCCGCGACCAGGTGCGGGTGCCGGCCGCCCAGGCCATCGCCGAGACGGCGCGGCGCCTCGGCGCCATCCGCGACGCCCACGGGCCGGACGCGCTGAGCTTCTACATCTCCGGGCAGATGTCGCTCGAGGCGCAGTACCTCGTGAACAAGCTCGCCAAGGGCTTCCTCGGCACCAACAACGTCGATTCGAACTCGCGGCTGTGCATGTCGAGCGCTGCCTCGGGCTACAAGCTGTCGCTCGGCGCCGACGGGCCGCCCGGCGCCTACCCGGACATGGACCGGGCGGACCTGTTCTTCATCATCGGCGCCAACATGGCGGACTGCCATCCGATCCTGTTCCTCCGGGTGCTCGACCGGGTGAAGGCGGGCGCCCGCACCATCGTGGTCGACCCGCGCCGCAGCCCCACGGCCGCCAAGGCCGACCTCTACCTCCAGATCCGCGCCGGCACCGACCTCGCGCTGCTGAACGGCCTGCTCCACCTCCTGCGCGAGGCGGGTCAGATCGACCCGGATTTCATCGCGGCCCACACCGAGGGCTGGGAGGAGCTGTCCGCCTTCCTCGACGGCTACCCGCCGGCCCACGTCGCGGCCGTGACGGGCCTGCGCGAGGCCGACATCCGCCGCGCCGCCGCGATGATGGGCGAGGCCGGCGAGTGGATGACGCTGTGGACCATGGGCCTGAACCAGAGCGTGTTCGGCACCTGGAATACCAACGCGGTCTGCAACCTCCACCTGGCGACGGGCAAGATCTGCCGCCCCGGCAGCGGCCCCTTCTCGCTGACGGGCCAGCCCAACGCCATGGGCGGCCGCGACATGGGCTACATGAGCCACGGCCTGCCGGGCCACCGCGCGGTCGCGAGCGCGGCGGACCGCGCCTTCGTCGAGGCGCTGTGGGGCGTGCCGCCCGGCACGATCCGGCCCGAGCCGGGGCCGGACGCCGTGAGCATGTTCAAGCGCATGGCGGCGGGCGAGATCAAGGCCGTCTGGGTCATCTGCACGAACCCCGTCGCCACCGTGCCCAACCGCGCGGGCGTCGTGGCGGGGCTGGAGGCGGCCGAGCTCGTCATCTCCCAGGACGTGTTCCTCGACACGGAGACGAACCGCTACGCCGACATCCTGTTGCCCGGCGCGCTCTGGGCCGAGGCCGACGGCGTGATGATCAACTCCGAGCGCAACATGACGCTGATGCGCCGGGCCGTGCCCCCGCCGGGCGACGCCATGCCGGACTGGCAGATCGTCGCCCGCGTCGCCTGCGCCATGGGCTACGCGGAACATTTCTCCTACGGCTCGGCCGCCGACGTCTTCGACGAGATCGCCCGCGCCTCGAACCTCGCGGTCGGCTACGACATCCGCGGCGCATCGCACGCGCGGCTGCGCGACACCCCGCTCCAGTGGCCCTGCCCGCCGGACGACGCGGCCGACCGCCACCCGACCCGCTACCTCAACGACGGCGTGAGCCAGACCCTCTTCGTCGCGCCCGGCGGCGGCGTGCCGCGCATCGCCTTCCCGACCCCGAGCGGCCGCGCCCGGTTCCACGCCCGCCCCTGCCTGCCGGCGCCCGAGATGCCGGACGAGGACTATCCCTTCGCGTTCAACACCGGGCGGCTGCCGCACCAGTGGCACACGATGACCAAGACCGGGAAGATCCCGGCCCTGAACAAGCTGAACCCGGCGCCCTTCGTCGAGGTCCACCCGGGGGACGCCGCAGCGCTGGGCCTGCGCGACGGCGACCGCGTCGAGATCCGCTCGCGGCGCGGCGTCGCGGTCCTCCCCGCCGCGGTGACGGACCGCGTGGTGGCGGGCTCCTGCTTCTCGCCCTTCCATTGGAACGACGTCTTCGCCGACGACGCGGCCGTGAACGCCGTGACGGACGACGCCGCCGACCCCGTGTCCCACCAGCCCGGCCCGAAATATTGCGCGGTGGCACTCCGGCGCCTGTCGGCCGCGGCAGGGCCGGAGGCGCCCGCGGCGCCGGCCGAGGCCGCTTCGGCGCCCGCCGCGGCGTCCTCCCTCCAGATGCCAGACCCGGACATCGACATGTCGCAGATCCAGGTTTTGTCCGGCCTGCTCGGCGTGCTGCCCGCCCCGGCACCCGCGCCCACGGAGGACGAGCGCACCTACCTCGGCGGCTTCCTCGCCGGCCTCCAGGTGGCCGAGCGCCAGCCCGGCCGCGACGTGCCCGTGCTGCCGCCGAACGCGCCCCTGCAGCCCGCCACGCGGCTGTGGCTCGACGGGGTGCTGGCCGGGCTGTTCAGCCGCGACGCCTCGGCGGGCGGCGGCGCCCCGGCGGCCGCGCCCGCCGAAG
The DNA here is from genome assembly GCA_964243135.1 of uncultured Lichenihabitans sp. Classification (GTDB taxonomy): domain Bacteria; phylum Pseudomonadota; class Alphaproteobacteria; order Rhizobiales; family Beijerinckiaceae; genus Lichenihabitans. Next base: position 6,087 of record CAXTFP010000092.1, on the reverse strand, counting down.
CCAAGACCGCCGAGGCGAAGACGGCCGTCGCCGTGCTGTGGGCATCGCAGACGGGCCGCGCCGAGGAGCTGGCCGGGCGCATGGCGGCGCGGCTGTCCGACCTCGGCCTCGCGGTGCGGGCCTCCGCCATGGCGGACTACGCCGTGGAGGACCTCGCGCGCGAGCAGACGCTGCTGCTGATCTCCTCCACCTACGGGGACGGCGAGCCGCCCGACAACGGCGCGGCCTTCTGGGACGCCATCCGGGGCGAGGGCGCGCCGCGGCTGGAGAACTTGCGCTATGCCGTGCTGGCGCTCGGCGACCCGAGCTACGACCAATTCTGCGGTCACGGCCGCGCGCTCGACGCCCGCCTGCACGCGCTCGGCGCCGCCCGCATCCTCGACCGGGTGGACTGCGACCCGGATTTCGAGGAGGCCGCCCAGGCCTGGCTCGACGAGCTCGAGGGCCGCCTCGCCGTGCCCGGGTCGCCCTCGACCGTCACGGCCCAGGCGAGCGTCGCGGCCACGGCGACGGGCGCAGCGGGTTCGGCGCCGAGCCGCGGCGATCCTCACGCGGCGCGCCTCCTCGCCAACCCGCGCCTCAACCCCGGCAGCCCCACCAAGGAGACGCGCCACGTCGTCCTCGGCCTCGGCGAGCGCGCGCCGGCCTACGAGGCCGGCGACTCGCTGGGCCTGTGGCCCACCAACGACCCCGCGCTCGTCGCGGAGCTGCTCGGCGCCGTGGGCCTGCGGGGCGACGAGGCCGCGGGCGAGGGGACGGTGCGGGACGCGCTGCTGTCGCGCTTCGAGATTGCCAGGCCCAGCGCCGAGATGCTGGCGACCGTGGGCGACCGCGCTCGCGACGGTGAACTGCGCGCGCTGCTCCACCCCGACCGCAGGGATGCGCTGAAGGAGTGGCTGTGGGGCCGCCAGCTCGCCGACGTGCTGCGGGAGCACCCCGTGCGGCTGTCGGCCGACGAACTCGTGGCGGGGCTGAAGAAGCTGCAGCCCCGCTCCTACTCCATCTCGTCCAGCCCGAAGGCCCATCCGGGGGAGGTGCACCTCACCGTGTCGGTGGTCCGCTGGCAGCGGGACGGGCGCGGGCGCGGCGGGGTGTCGTCGACCTTCCTGGCCGACCGCGCGGAGGGCGTGCCGGTGCCGGTCTTCGTGCAGCGCTCCGCCGCCTTCAAGCCGCCCGCCGACCCCGATGCCGGCATGATCATGGTGGGGCCGGGCACGGGCGTCGCGCCGTTCCGCGCCTTCCTCCAGGAGCGGGCGGCGGTCGGGGCCCGGGGCAGGAACTGGCTGTTCTTCGGCGACCAGCACGCGGCCAGCGACTTCTACTACCGCGACGAGCTCGAAGCCCTGCAGCGCGGCGGCGTGCTCACGCAGCTCGACGTCGCCTTCTCCCGCGATCAGGCCGAGCGCATCTACGTGCAGGACCGGATGATGCAGCACGGCCGCGCGCTCTACGCCTGGCTGGAGGAGGGCGCGTCCTTCTTCGTCTGCGGCGACGCGAGCCGCATGGCGAAGGACGTTGAGGCCGCGCTGCGCGCCATCGTCGAGCGGCACGGCGGGTTGTCGAGCGAGGCCGCCACGGCCTACGTGCAGAAGCTCGGCGCCGACAAGCGCTACGTGCGCGACGTCTACTGAGCGTCGCCGCGACGCTGGCGGGCCGGACGTCGCGATCCCGACTGCCGGAAGGCGGGCCGTTCGACGACCCCGCTCGCGAGGCCGTCCCGTCGCGGCAGGCCCTTATCGTCGAGCTCCGGGCTTCCATCCCGCGATCCGGCAGGCCATATGGCGGGAGGGTCCTCGAAGGGGCTTTTCGAGGACCGGACCGGGGGCGGCGAATGGCCGAAGCGATCGATGGGGCTTCCGCGGGTCCGGCCGGCGTCGCGCCGACGACGGCCGACTTCCGCCATCTCGCCGACGCCATCCCGCAGCTCGCCTGGATGGCCGACGGCGAGGGCGCGATCTTCTGGTACAACCGCCGCTGGTACGACTACACCGGCACCGCGCCCGACGACATGCAGGGGCGCGGATGGCGCCGGGTGCACCACCCGGACCACGTGCAGCGCGTCGCCGAACGCTACGAGGCCGCCTCCGCGGCCGGCGAACCCTGGGAGGACACGTTCCCGCTCCGGGGCCGCGACGGCGCCTTCCGCTGGTTCCTGTCGCGCGCCGAGCCGGTGCGGGACGAGGCGGGGACTATCCTGCGCTGGTTCGGCACCAACACGGACATCACCGACCAGCGCGACGCCGACATCACGCTGCGGCGCAGCGAGGAGCGCTTCCGCACGCTGATCTCGGCCTCGGCCGACCTGATCTGGACCGCCTCGCCGGACGGCGGCCTGATCCCGCCCCTGCCGACCTGGCGCGCCTACACGGGCCAGACCGAGGCTCAATATGCGGGCTGGGGCTGGCTCGACGTCGTCCATCCCGAGGACAGGCCCCGCGTGTCCGCGCTCTGGACCGACAGCCTCCAGGCCCGCTCCCCGTTCCACGCCGAGTTCCGGCTGCGGCGGCGAGACGGCGAGTGGCGCTACGCCGAGGCCCGCGCCGCGCCCGTGCTGGCGCCGGACGGGGCGGTGCGCGAGTGGGTCGGCGTCAATTCCGACATCACCGAGCGCCGCCGCGCCGAGGACGCCGCCGTGGAGGCCAAGGAATTGGCCGAGGCCGCCAACCGCGCGAAGAGCCAGTTCATCGCCAACATGAGCCACGAGCTGCGCACCCCGCTCTCGGCCGTGATCGGCTACAGCGAGATGCTGGCCGAGGAGATCGAGGACGTGGGCCAGACCCACCTGCTCGCCGACGTGACGAAGATCGAGTCGAGCGCCCGCCACCTCCTCGGCCTCATCAACGACGTGCTCGACCTGTCCAAGATCGAGGCCGGCCGCATGACGGTCGAGGCGGTCGACTTCGACGTCGCGGCCATGCTGGACGAGGTGGTGAACGGCACCGAGTCCCTCGTGGCCCGCAAGGACAACAGCCTGGCGCTCGACGCCGGCGAGGGGCTCGGCCGGATGCGGTCGGACGAACTCAAGATCAAGCAGTGCCTGATGAACCTCGTCGGCAACGCCGCGAAGTTCACCGAGGGCGGCGTGATCACGCTCCGGGCGCGCCGGGACGGCCCGGAGCGCGTCGTCTTCGAGGTGGAGGACACCGGCATCGGCATGACGGCCGAGCAGATGTCCCGGCTGTTCGGGCGCTTCGCCCAGGCCGACGAGGCGACCACGCGGCAGTTCGGCGGCTCCGGGCTCGGCCTCGCCATCACGCGGGCCTTCGCCCAGAGGCTCGGGGGCGACGTGACGGTGGACAGCGAGCCCGGCCGCGGCTCGCTGTTCCGCCTGACGCTGGCCGCCGAGGTCCGCTCCGACTCCGGCGGGAGCGACGCGGTGGTGCCGATCGTCGAGGAGGCCGACGCGGAGGCCGCCCCCGATCCGGCCGAGGGCGGCCACCGCATCCTGGTGGTGGACGACGATCCCGCGGCGCGCGACCTCCTGGCCCGCTTCCTCAAGCGCGAGGGCTTCAACGTCACCGGGGCGGCCGACGGACGGGCGGGGCTGACGCTCGCGCGGGCGCTGCGCCCCCAGGCCATCCTGCTCGACGTCGAGATGCCGAAGATGGACGGCTGGTCGGTGCTGCACGCCCTGCGCCAGGACCCGAGCCTCGTGGACACCCCCATCGTCATGGTGTCGGTCAAGGACGAGCAGAACCTCGCCTACGCGCTCGGCGCCACCGACTACCTGCTGAAACCCGTCGACTGGGACCGGCTGAAGCGCGTCATGGACCGCCTGCATCCCGGCAAGGACGGCACCGTGCTGCTGATCGACGACGACGCGGACGCCCGCGAGCGCCTGCGCTTCGCCCTCGCGCGCGGCGGCTGGACCGTGGTGGAGGCGGGCGACGGCAACGAGGCGCTGGAGCGGCTCGACGGCGTCATGCCGAGCCTCATCCTGCTCGACCTGATGATGCCCGGGATGGACGGCTTCGCCTTCCTGAAGCGGCTGCGCCAGCGGCCCGACGGCGGGCTCGTTCCGGTGGTGGTTTTGACCGCCAAGGATGTTACACCAGAAGAACGGGCCTGCCTCGACCGGCAGGCCGACCGCATCATCAGCAAGGGCAGCCTCAGCCTGCCCGACCTCGCCCGGGAACTGAGGGGCCTCATGCCCGCGTCCGGTCGATCGTGAATTCCGGAGACCATGGCATGCGCATATTGCTCGTTGAGGACCACGAGGAGATCTGGGATTTCCTGTCGCGGCGGCTGCGCCGGCGCGGGTTCGAGGTCGTCCTCGCGGCGGACGGCCAGGAGGGCGTCGACAAGGCGGGCTCGGAGGCGCCGGACATCATCCTGCTCGACATGAACCTGCCGATCATCGACGGCTGGACGGCCGCCAGCATGATCAAAGCCGAGCCCAAGACCGCCCGCATCCCCATCATCGCGCTGACGGCCCACGCCATGTCGGGCGACCGCGAGAAGGCCATCGCGGCGGGCTGCAACGACTACCACCCGAAGCCGGTCGACTTTTCCCGCCTCCTGGCGCAGATCGAGGCCCTGGGCGGCAAGGCCGCGCCGGCCCGGGCGTGAGAACGGCGGGTGGACGGGCCCGCGCCCCTCAGCCCCGTCCGTCGAGCCTCCAGGTGAAGACTTCGCGGCCGTTGTGCGCCTCGCTGATCCTGACGTGGTGGGCGGGGCCGACGCCGGGGAACGCGCGCAGCATGGCCTTGGCCACCTCCTTCACGCTGCTGAGGTGGCCCAGCTCATGATGCGTCGCGGCGAGCTGCGCTCCGCGGGCCGTGTGCCTCCAGATCGTGATCTCGTAGAGCATCGCCACGACAAGCCGCAGACCGTGCCGCCTGTCAACGCCGTCATGCCACTATGACGCGCCTCCGCTCAAGAACAGGAACGGCTTTCTTCTCGCTGTGACGCCGGGATGGCAAATCTGGACTTATTCCATTTCCATTCGCCGCTGCGAAAAGTCGAAGAATTCTTGAGACCGATCGATCACTCCCCTCCACCGCTCATCCCCGCGCATGCGGGGATCCAGCGCCAGAAGTCGGCCGTAGGCCGGCACTCTCGGCCGCGCGCGCCGCGCCGCGCGGTTGCAGAATGAGGACCGGCCTTCGGCGGGACGCTTCGCGCCGGGTCCCCGCCTGCGCGGGGACGAGCGGCGGAGAGGGCGACTCGTGGAGGCCATCACCCTCCGCGCAGCGCGATGGCGCCCACGAGGCGGCCGTAGTCGGGCTCGCCGCGGTGGGTCGCGCGGCGGTAGGAGAAGAAGCGGGCCTCGTCCGCGTAGGTGTCGAGCGCGAGGTCGACGGTGCGGCCGATCCCCGTCCCGCGCAGGCGGTGGGTGATGAAGCCCGGCAGGTCGAAGCGGTGGTGGCCGGGCCGGGCCGAGGGGGCGAAGAAGCCGGCATACTGCGCGTCGACCTCCAGCACGCGGGCGCGGAACTCGGGGCCGACCTCGTAGGACTCGGGGGCGATGGTGGGCCCCAGCACGGCCGCGATCCCGGCCGGCCGCGCGCCGAGCGACACCATGGCCGCGACGGTCGACTCCAGCACGCCGAAGACCGCGCCGCGCCAGCCGGCGTGGCAGGCCCCTACCACGCCTCCCGCGGCGTCGGCCAGCAGCACCATGCCGCAATCCGCCCCCGTGACGCCGAGCGCCAAACCCGGCGTGCGGGTCGCGAGCCCGTCGCAGCGCGGCCGGTCCGCCTCCGAGAAGGGCGCCGAGATCGCTACCGCGTCGGGCGAGTGGACGAGGTGCGGCAGCACGAGGCGGTCCGCCGCGACGCCCAGCGCCTCGGCCATGCGGTGGCGGTTCTCGGCGACGTTGGCGCGCGCGTCGCGCGAGCCCGCGCCGCCGTTGAGTGTGGCGTAGATCCCGGACGACACGCCGCCCTCGCGCGTGAAAAAGCCGTGGGCGATGCGGGGATCGTCGAGCGCCGGGGCCGTGATCGGGCTGAGCGTCACGTCGGGAGCCTCACGGGGCCGGGTCCTCGAAGCCGGGCGGCACGGGCAGGCCGGGCGCGGCGATGCACAGCGCCTTGAAGAGCTGCCCCATGCCGGGCCGCTCGGGCGTGCCCGCGCCGGTGAGCCGAT
>CAXTFP010000091.1:997-8901 GCA_964243135.1 uncultured Lichenihabitans sp. | reverse complement strand
CGCGTCGAGCGCCGACAGCGGCTCGTCGAGCAGCAGCATCTTCGGGGCCGGGGCGAGGGCGCGGGCCAGGGCCACGCGCTGCTGCTGGCCGCCCGAGATCTGGTAGGGGTAGCGGTCGGCGAGCTGGGGCAGCTTCACCACCTCCAGCACCTCGGCCACCCGCGAGCGGGTCTCGCCCGCGCTGCGCTTCGCCACCTTGAGGCCGAAGGCGACGTTCTGCGCCACCGTCATGTTGGGGAACAGGGCGTAGTTCTGGAACACCATGCCGACGTTGCGCGCGTTCGGCGGCAGGTGGGTCACGTCGCGGCACTCGCTGCGGATCGGGCCCTCCGTGGCGCTCTCGAAGCCGGCGATCATCCGCAGCGTCGTTGTTTTGCCGCAGCCCGAGGGGCCGAGGAAGGAAATGAACTCGCCGGGCTGCACGTCGAGGTCGAAGCGCTGCACGACGTGGTTCACGCCGTAGCTCTTGCGCAGGCGCTCGATGCTGAGAAAGCTCATCGGGTCACGCTTTCGCTGGGGCGCCGCGGGGGTCCCGGGCGAAGAGCTGGATCAGGCCCATGCAGGCCCAGGTGACCGCGAAGGCGATGAAGGCCAGGGCGGAGGGCTCGTAGGCCTTGTTGGCGCCGACGAGCTGCAGGTAGGGCCCGAAGGCCGGGCGATCGAGCAGGCTCGCCAGGGTGAACTCGCCGATGACGATCGCGAAGGTCAGGAAGGCGCCGCTCAGCACCGCGGTCCGCACGTTGGGGAAGATCACCCGGAACAGGATGGTGGCCCGCGCGGCCCCCAGGCTCTCGGCCGCCTCCGTCAGGCTGCGGACGTCGATGGTGCGCAGCCCCGTGTCGACGGCCCGGTAAAGGTAGGGCAGCGCCAGCACCGTGTAGCCGAAGATCAGGAGCACGTCGGTGCTCCAGGCCTCGCCGGTCAGGGGCAGGTAGGAGGACGAATTGTAGAGCTTGAGGTAACCGAAGACCAGGACGATGGCCGGGATGACGAGCGGCATCAGGGTGATGAACTCGACGTAGGGCCGCAGCCACGGCAGCTTCAGGCGGATCCAGTAGGCGGTCGGCACGACCAGCACCGTGCCGACCAGGATGGTGGCTACGGCCGCGCCGGCCGAGAAGCCGAAGGTGCGCCAGAACATGGGATCCGACAGCACGTTGGCGTAGGCGTCGAGGCTGTAGGTGCCGCGGCGGATGCGCATGGAGAACTCGACCGTGCCGATCAGCGGCACGATGAAATAGGCGATGCCGACGGCCAGCGCCGCCCAGGAGCCGATGCGGGCGCGCATCAGCGCAGCCACCGCTCGGAGCGCGTGCGCAGCACGATGTAGAGCGCGTTGGACAGGCCCGTGATCACCACCATGCCGAGCGCCAGCGCGTAGCCGAGGTGCGGGTTGTGCAGCACGTCGCCGCGGATCTGGGCGTAAAGCAGGATGGTGACGAGGTTCAGCGTCGAGCCCGTGAGCCCGTAGGCCGTAGCGATGGCCCCGAAGCTGTTGGCGAAGAGCAGCAGCGTCGTGCCGAGCAGGCTCGGCCACAGGATGGGAATGACGACCATGCGCCAGTAGGTCAGGGGCGAGGCGCCCAGGATGGTGGCGGCCTCGCGCCACTCGCGCTTGAGCCCGTCGAGCGCCGGGGTGAGGATGAGCACCATCAGCGGGATCTGGAAGTAGAGATACGTGATGGTGAGGCCCCAGAAGCTCAGGATGTTGAACCCCGTGCGGTACAGGCTGAAGCCGAAGACGCTCTGGAGCAGCGTCGTCACGAGGCCGGTGCGCCCCAGCGTGGCGATGAACGCGAAGGCGAGCGGCAGGCCGGCGAAGTTGGACGCCACCCCGCTGAAGGTCATCAGCACGGGGCGGATCCAGCCCGGTAGCCCGCCCAGCACTACGGCCCAGGCGAGCGCGAAGCCGAGCAACGCCCCCAGCAGCGCCGAGGCGGCGCTGACTTCGAGGCTGATCGCGTAGGCGCTGAGAATGCCCGGCTCGAACAGCCCCGCCACGTTGGCGAGGGTGAAGTGCCCGTCGTTGTCCACGAAGGCCCCGACCACGAGGTAGGCGGTCGGGATCAGCAGAAACAGCGCCGCGAAGGAGAAGAACGGCACGACCCCGAGCCAGGCGAGCGACACCGGCGCGCGGGGTCGCGCCGGCGCCATGACCGGGAGGACGGCTTCGACCTGCTGCATCGTGCCTCGGCTAGGGTCTGTCAGGGGACGTGCGGGCGGCCTCGGGGCCGCCCGGCTCAGGCGGTGGCCGTCATTTCACGTTGGCGCCGACCGTCTTGTCCCAACCCGTCGTGATGACGGCCTTGGAGGCGTTCTGCTGCTCGATGGTCGGGAACACGGCCGTGGCATAGGCTTCGGCCGGCGGCAGCTTCTTCACGAGGTCGGCCGGCACCTTGCCGTCCTTGGCCAGGGAGCCGTAGCGGATCGGGTGGCAGTAGCCCTTGAGATAGGCGATCTGCCCCTCGTCCGAATACACGTAGTCCATCCACAGCTTGGCGGCGTTGGGGTGGGGCGCGAAGGCGCTGATGGCCTGGACGTAAACGCCCGCCACCACGCCGGTCTTCGGCACCACAACGTCGATTTCGGGGTTGCCCTTCAGCGTGTCGCGGTCGGCGAGCGCATTGTAGTCCCAGCGCACGATGACGGGCGTGGCCCCCTGGGCCAGCGACGCCACTTTGCCGATGGTCGGCACGAGGTTGCCGCTCTTGTTCATCGCCGCAAACATGTCGAGCCCGCCCGCGGCCGCATTGGCAGCGTCCCCGCCCGCCTTCGACAGGCCGGCCGCGTAGACTGCGAGGATCGCCTGATTGGAGGTGCGCGGGTCGCCCGCCAGGGCCACGGAGTTCTTGAGGTCCGCGCCGAGCAGGTCGGGCCAGTCCTGCGGCGAGGTCTTGACGATGTCCTTGTTCACCTCGAAGGCCAGCACGCCGTAATAGTCGCCGTACCAGGCGCCGTCGGCGTCCTTGTCGTCGGCGGGGATCGAGTCCCAGGTCGGCACCTTGTAGGGGGCGAGCAGCCCCTCGGCCTTGGCCGTGGGGCCGAAGGACAGGCCGACGTCGATCACGTCGGGCGCCTGCGGGCCCTTGTTGCCCTTGTTGGCGCGAATGGCCTCGACCTCGTCACCGGAGCCCGCGTCGGGGTTCAGCTCGTTCATCTTCAGGCCGTATTTGGCCTTAAAGCCGTCGATCATGCCGCCGTAGCCGCACCAGTCGTGGGGCAGCGCGATGACCGACAGCTCGCCCTCGGCCTTGGCGGCCGCGACGAGCGCGTCCGCCGACTGAGCCCGGACGGTGCCGGCCGAGGCCGCCAGGACGGCCAGCGTCGACAGCGAGGCGAGGAACTTCGTGGTGGTCGTCATGATCTTTCCCTCAGGCTCGCGGTACGGTGCCGCGCGGCGAAGCTGCCACAGGCCCAGTGCCTGCGCTAGCACGCGTTTCTGACAGTCGAGCGACGGTGCCGGGCTGCCGCCGAAGATGCAGGTGACTCGCCCGCCCGGCCGGAAAGGACGTGCCATGCTCGACAGACGCCATGTCGCCTTCGCCTTCCTGGCCTGCCTCGCAGGCGTCATGCCGGCCAGGCGCCCCTGGCCTCGAGCTTATCTGCAGCTCCCTCCGACAAAGGGTTGATGACGCTGGACGAGATCAATGCCCGTCTGAAACGCCAAGGCTTCTACGAGACCTTTCCGCCGCCGGGCGTCGAAGTCCTGTCGTGGAACGTGCTGATGGGCGTCGGGCAGGTCGTGACGTTGCGCTTCCCGGCGGAGCGCCTGCGCGAGGTGAACCGCACCATCGAGAAGTCCGCCTGGGGCGGCTATCGCACGGAGTTCTAACCGACCTACGACTATCGCCCGACCGCCGCGAAGGAGCGCGAGGGGCTGCCGTCGGCCTTTCGGTGAAGCCCGGGCCGACGGCGGATTTGAATCGGGGATTCTGAGATCACCCTGCAGTTTCATGGCCGGGATCTTGCAATGGGGGCGTGACATCGGGCATGACGCGCCGCGATCCTCGCTCCAGGTCTTGGCTTCTCGCGAGCGGGTCGGCCTTGTGCCCATGAAAACGAAGCCCACGGCCTCGATGACGTCGCGGGTTCACTTCGGCGGATCGTCGCCGCTGACCCGATGAAGGGGAGATCGCATGGTGTACCGCCACGCCGTCGGCCGGACCACCTGGGCCTTCGCCAACCTCAGGGATCTGATGGCCAAGGCCACGCCGCTCCGCTCGGGCGACATGCTGGCCGGCATCGCGGCGGGCTCGGCCGAGGAGGGGTTGGCGGCGCGCCACTGCCTCGCGGACCTGCCACTCGCGACCCTCCTGGCGCAGCCGCTGATCCCCTACGAGGAGGACGACGTCACGCGGCTCATCGTCGACCGGCACGACGAAACCGCCTTCGCGCCGATCGCGCATCTCACGGTCGGCGGCTTTCGCGACTGGCTGTTGTCGGACCTCGCCACCACCGACCTCATGGCGCGCATCGCGCCCGGGGTGACGCCCGAGATGGCGGCCGCGGTGTCCAAGGTGATGCGCAACCAGGACCTGATCCTCGCGGCCCGCAAGGCGCGCGTCGTCACCCGCTTCCGCAACACGGTCGGCCTGCCCGGCACCATGGCGGTGCGGCTCCAGCCCAACCACCCGACCGACGACCCCGAGGGCATCGCCGCCACGGTGGTGGAGGGCCTGCTCTACGGCTGCGGCGACGCCGTGATCGGCATCAACCCGGTGTCGGACTCGCCGGCGGTGCTCGGCCGGCTGTGCCACCTCCTGTCGGACCTCATCGAGCGGCACGCGATCCCGACCCAGTCCTGCGTGCTGACCCACGCCACCACGGCGATCGACCTCATCGAGCACGGCGTGCCGGTCGACCTCGTGTTCCAGTCCATCGCCGGCACCGAGGCCGCGAACGCCTCCTTCGGCGTGACGCTGGCCCTCCTCGCCGAAGCGTACGACGCGGGCCGCAGCCTCGGGCGCGGCACGGTGGGCGGCAACGTCATGTATTTCGAGACTGGACAGGGCTCGGCCCTGTCGGCCGGCGCGCATCACGGGGTCGACCAGCAGACGCTGGAAGCCCGCGCCTACGCCGTGGCGCGGGTCTACGAGCCGCTGCTCGTCAACACGGTGGTGGGCTTCATCGGCCCCGAGTACCTCTACGACGGCAAGCAGATCATCCGCGCGGGGCTGGAGGATCATTTCTGCGGCAAGCTGATGGGCCTACCGCTCGGCTGCGACGTCTGCTACACCAACCATGCGGAGGCCGACGCCGACGACATGGACGCCCTGATGACGCTGCTCGGTGCGGCGGGCGTCACCTATATCATGGGCGTGCCGGCGGCCGACGACGTGATGCTGAACTATCAGTCGACTTCCTTCCACGACCAGCTCTACCTGCGCGACGCACTGGGCCTGAAGCGCGCCCCGGAGTTCGAGTCCTGGCTGCAAGGCATGGGCATCACGGGAGCGGACGGGCGGCTGAGGCGGCATGCGCCGTCCCATCCCCTGCTGGCCCGGCCGCGCGCCGCATGAGCGCCGAATCGGCACCCGCGCGCCCCGACGCCACCTCGGTCGCGCCCGTCACGCCCGACCCCTGGGTCGACCTCGCAGCCCTCACGCCGGCGCGCCTCGCTCTCGGCCGCTCGGGCGCGTCGCTGCCGACCCGCGAGGTGCTGGCGCTCGGGCTGGCCCACGCGCGGGCTCGCGATGCGGTCCACGCGGCCCTCGACGTCTCGGCCCTCGCGGCCGGCGTGGCGGCCCTGGGACGCGAGGCCGTCGAGGTCGAGAGCGCGGCGCCGGACCGCGCCGTCTATCTGCGGCGGCCTGACTTTGGACGACGCCTGTCGGCCCGCAGCCGGGCCCTGCTCACCGGAGCCGGGCCGGGTGAAGCGGACCTCGCGATCGTGGTGGCGGACGGGTTGTCGGCCTCGGCGGCCGACCTCAACGCCCTGCCCCTGCTCGGTGCGCTGATGCCGCTGCTCGGGGCGCGCCGCATCGCGCCGATTGTGCTGGCGCGTCAGGCCCGCGTGGCGCTGGGCGATGAGGCCGCGGAGCTGATGGGCGCCCGCATGGTGCTGGTGCTGATCGGCGAGCGACCGGGCCTGTCGGCGGCCGACAGCCTGGGCGCCTACCTGACCTTCGCGCCGCGGGTCGGGCGGACCGACGCCGAGCGCAACTGCGTGTCCAACATCCGCGCGGGCGGCCTCCCGCCGCCGGCGGCGGCGGCCCGCATCGCCTGGCTGATCGATCGGGCCTTCGCCCTGTCGCTGACCGGCGTGGCGCTGAAAGACGGGAGCGACGGCGACCTGATCGCCGGGACAGCCGCGGAGCCCGCCGGCCTTGCGGCGCCGAGACCGACGGGCGGTTGACGTCACCCCCGAGCGGATCCCGGCTTGCGGCAAGCGGCGCCGGGGTCCAAGACGCCCGCTGATGACCGGATCGCGCCCTTTCCCACTGCGCTACCTCGGGCCCTTCGGCTCGCGCCCCTGGCTCGTCTCGGCCATCGGCCTCGGATTGGCCACGGGCAGCGTGCTGGCCGCCGTGCCCTCGACGCTCGACGTCCCCACCCGCGCTATCCTGGCCTGGGATCTCGGCTGCCTCGCCTATGTCTGGATGACCGTTCGGCGCATCAGGCGCCGCGACGCGCCCTACATCCGCGGCGTTGCAAGGTCTCTGGACGAGGGACAGGGCATCATTCTGGCGCTTGTGTTGGCGCTCTCGGCCGCCTCGCTCATGGCGGTGGCGGCGGAGCTGTCCTCCGCCAAGGACGCCCACGGGCTCGATGAGGCACTGCGCGTGGCGCTGGCCTTCGTCAGCGTGGCGGTCTCGTGGTTCGTCACGCAGCTCATCTTCGCACTGCACTACGCCCACGAATATTACGCGCCGGACGACGACGGCGACCCCGGCACCCTGCAGCAGGGCGGGCTGAAGTTCCCCGACGATGACGAGCCCGATTACTGGGACTTCGTCCACTTCGCCGTGGTGATCGGTGTCGCGTCGCAGACCGCCGACGTGTCGTTCACCTCGAAGCGCATGCGCCGGATCGGTACGGTGCACGGCCTCGTGGCCTTCACCTTCAACACCGTGATCCTGGCCCTGACTATCAACATGGTGGCCGGGCTGATCTCATGACGAATTCCATCCCGTTCAGCCCCCGAGGCCCTGGTCGAAGGCCTTCGCGCAGGGCGCGCTCAACTGGGCATGGTGCTGCTCCATGCAGGCCTTGATCTTGTCCTCGTCGGGGATCGAGTCGTTGCACAGCTTCTGGACGTCGTCGTAGCAGACGTGCTCGGCCTGCTGGCGCAGCTTTTCCTTGTCGGACGGCAGCTTGGCGGCCGATGCCGGAGCCGCGACGGTGGCCAGGAGGCAGGCGACGAGCAGGATCGGAGTCTTCATCGGTCGGTCCTCGTGGGGTGGCGTCGCCGGGCGGCGCAGGGTTTCGACCGTCAATCGAGACGTGGGAGCGCCGTTCCATCGGGGCGCGAAGAGCGACGCCGCGTGGCTCGAAAGCCACAGACGCCGCCCTGCGTCGCCACGCCGCGTCGGCGGTGATCACATTCGGATCACGTGCCCTTCGGCGTGCGGGACGGCGGCTCGGACGAACCGCCGGCCGCAGGGCGTTCCTTCACTTGAGGCCGGAGTCGAAGACCTTGCGGCACCCCGCGCTGAGTTGCGCGTGGTGGACATTCATGCAGGCCTCGATCTTGGTCTCGTCCGGGATGTCGGCGTTGCATAGGGTCTGGACGTCGTTGTAGCACAGGTGCTCGGCCTGCTGGCGCATGCGCTCCTTGTCGCTCACCATCCTGGCCGAGGCTGCGTCCGACGTGGCCAGCATCATCAGGACGCCGACGATCAGTTTGGTCTTCATGCCAGTCACTCCGTGTTTCGACGAGCAGCATAGCAGGGCCGGCTCATCCC
>CAXTFP010000091.1:0-987 GCA_964243135.1 uncultured Lichenihabitans sp. | reverse complement strand
AGGTGGCCCGCCGACGATAAATCGCCGGCGTGCTGCGGCGGCATCATGGGCTTCTCGCGGCGGTGCCGGAGAGGGCGGTCGTGAGGGCGGGGGGATGCCGCTCATGCCTGTCAGGCCTCGTCGGCCTGTTGGCGCTCCTCGGGGTGAAACCGGCGTCGGCCGGCCCTCTTCCTACGGGGCCATTCTGGCCGAGGGCGGAAGTCGAGCGCGTCGCCCTGGTCTGCGGCCCGTTCCGCTGCGTCCAGCGCCCGTTCTGGCGTTACGGTTCCGGAACCGGCTTCCGCCCGCTCCGGCGTTTCGGCTTCGCCCCGGCCCGCCCCTTCGGCTATCCGCCCCTGGCCTTCGGTCGCTTCGGCGGCTACGGCGGGTTTGGTCCCGGCCGGCGTTGGCGATGATCCCGAGGCGAGAGGCGGGACGCCTTCGCCGCGGCTCTTAAACGGCGATTAACCAACATCAGCCTCAATGGTGAATCAGAGAGCTCGCAAGGCTCTCCTTTCCGGTCGTCCGGCCCTGGGGCTCGAACGACGGCCCAGGTGCCCGCCGGTGGAGCGCCACGCGAGGTCGCGTGGGCGCCGCCGGCTCGCCAGGGATCGGGCGATCCGGGATGGTGCCGAGAGCGAGGCGGATGACTGACGCGACCTTCGTCCTGAACGATTTCACCTCATTCGATCGCCGTCCCCTGTCGCGCCGGCACTCCTCGCGCACCGTCGTGGCTGCGGCGCTCCTCGCCCTGGGTCTGGTGGGCGGCGCCTGGGTGCTGGAGGCGCCGCCGCGGGTCGCGCCGGCCGCACGGCCCGTCACTGCGGCAGTGCCGACGGCCGGCCCTCTCCGGCCTCCTGCCTTGGCACCTTTGGCCTTCGCCTTCTCGCTGGGCATCGCCCCTTTGCCGCTCGGGCGCAGCGAACCCTTGAGCTCCGACTTCATGCCGGCCACGCCGGTGCCGGCAGCCGAACTCGCCATGCGGGACGTCACGGCGGCCTCGGAGGC
>CAXTFP010000090.1:0-8915 GCA_964243135.1 uncultured Lichenihabitans sp. | reverse complement strand
GTCGACGTTCTCGACCGCCGCCACCTCCCCGGCGATGTCGGGCTTGACCGAGCCGCCGTAGAGGAGGCGCACCGCCGCGCCCTCGGCGCCGATCTGGGCCCCGAGCCGGCGGCGCATGAAGGCGTGCACCGCCTCGATGTCGGCCGGCGACGGGGTGATGCCCGTGCCGATAGCCCAGACGGGCTCGTAGGCGAGCGCGACCGTGCGCCCGGTCGCGGCCGGCGGCACGGAATCGTCGATCTGCCGGCCGATGACGCGGAGCGTCTCGCCGCGGTCGTGCTCGGCCCGCGTTTCGCCGACGCAGATCACGGCCAGGAGCCCGGCCCGGGCCGCCGCCTCGGCCTTGGCCCGCACCGTCGCGTCGGTCTCGCCGTGGTGCGTGCGCCGCTCGGAATGGCCGACGATGACGGCGCCCGCGCCGGCGTCCTTCAACATCTCGGCCGACACGTCCCCGGTCGCGGCGCCGGAGGGCTGGGCGTCGCAGTCCTGCCCGCCGACCGTCAGGGCGGAGCCGGCGCACAGGTCCGCGGCCGCCATCAGCAGCGTCAGGGGCGGGCACACCAGCACCTCGGCCCGGCCCGCGCCCCCGGCCGCGACGGCGTCGCGCAGAGCCGCGATGTCGGACAGCGACTCGCGCGTCCCGTTCATCTTCCAGTTTCCGGCGAGCAGGGGTCGCGGCGTGGCCATGGCGGAGGTTCCGACGCTGGAGCATTGAGGGGACGCGCCGAGCGGGGTATCAAAGGCGACGCGGAATGCAAAGCCCGGCGCACGGGCCGCTCCGCCGGGCTTTCGAGGTGATGTTTGTCCGACCCTGGCGCGCGCGCTTCAGACGGCCCAGGCGACGCCGCGGATTCCTTGTCGCGCCTCCTGTCGGCCTTCGTGCGCGCGGAGTTCCAGGCGCCGGTCGAGGCCATCACCGGGCTCGTGGCCCTTCTCACGGAGGATTGGCCCGACGCCGCGTCGCGCCCCGACGTCGAGAAGCTCGCGGCCGCGGCCGGGCGCCTCGCCGCCATGGTGACGGAGCTGCTCACCCCCGCGGCCTCGCAGGGGCTGATGGAGGGGCGGGACGCCATGGCGGCGTCGAGCCACCTGCGCCACGAGCTGCGCACCCCCATCACGGCCATCCTGGGCTACGCCGAGCTCCTGGCCGAGGAGATCGCCGAGGCGCGCGCCGGGGTCGCGGCCGGCCAGGCCGGGACGCTGAGCGACATCCTCGACGCGGCGCGTCGCCTGCTCGCCCAGATCGACGCCATGGTGGACTTCATGCGCCTCGACCGCCAGGGCCGGGGCGAGGAAGCGCAGCGCCTGCTCGACCACGACGCCGCCCTGCACGAGCCGATGGAGACGATCCGCTCCGTCCTGAAGGAGCAGGCAGCGGCGGGCCCGCGCGCCCTCGGGCGGATCCTGGTGGTGGACGACAACGCGTCCACGCTCGACCTCCTGTCGCGCCGCCTGCGCCGCGACGGCCACGAGGTGACGAGCTGCGACAACGGCGAGGGCGCGCTCGAACTGCTGGCCGAGGCCGGCTACGACCTCGTCCTGCTCGACCTGCTGATGCCGGGGCTCAGCGGCATCGAGGTGCTGAAGCGCATCAAGTCGTCCCCCGAGACGGCCGGGCTGCCGGTCATCATCGTGTCGGCCTTCGACGACATCGAGAGCACCGTGCACTGCATCGAGTCGGGCGCCGACGACTACCTCACCAAGCCCATCAACCCCGTGCTGCTGCGGGCCCGCATGACGGCCTCGCTGGAACGCAAGTTCCTGCGCGACCGCGACGAGGCCACGACCCGCACACTTCGCGCCGAGCGGGAGCGCTCCGAGGGGCTGCTGCTCAACGTGCTGCCGCGCAGCGTCGTCGAACGGTTCCGCGACGGCGAATCCGTGATCGCCGACTCCTTCGGCTCGGCCACGATCCTGTTCAGCGACATCGTCGACTTCACCCAGACCACCGCGACGCTGCCGCCCGACGCCGTGCTGGAGATGCTGAACGGCATCTTCTCGCGCTTCGACCGGCTGACGGCCGAACACGGCCTGGAGAAGATCAAGACGATCGGCGACGCTTACATGGCGGCCGGCGGATTGCCCGAGGCCTGCCGGGACCATGCCGCGCGCGCCGCCGCCATGGCGCTGCGCATGCCGGCCGCCGTGGCGGAGGCGAGCCGCGCGCTCGGCCACGACCTGCGCATTCGCATCGGGCTCCACACCGGACCCGTGGCGGCCGGCATCATCGGCAAGGACAAGTTCATCTACGACGTGTGGGGCGACACGGTGAACGTGGCGAGCCGCATGGAGATGCACGGCGAGCCCGGCCGCGTCCACATCACGGGCGAAACGCTGGCGGCGCTGGACGGCCGCTTCGGCGTGGAGGCGAGGCTGCCCATCACCGTGAAGGGGCGGGGCGTGATGTCGACCTTCTTCCTCGCTCCCCTGCCGGTCAGTTGAACCCCGCGACCGCGCGGGGTACGTAGTGCTCCTCCAGCCGGGCGAGTTCGTCGGGCGACAGCTCCACATCGAGCGCCGCCACGGCGTCGTCGAGGTGCTCGGGCTTGGACGCGCCGACGATGGGGGCCGTGACGCCCGGCTTCGACAGGAGCCACGCCAGGGCCACGCTGGCGCGCGGGATCCCGCGCGCCGCGGCCACCGCCCCGACCCGGTCGATCACGGCCCGGTCGGACTGCTCGAACCCCGCGTAGAGCGTCTGTCCGAAGACGTCGGTCTCGGTCCGGCCGGTCTTCGCCTCGGGCGGGCGGGTCAGCCGGCCGCGCGCCAGCGGGCTCCACGGGATCATGCCCACGCCCTCGGCGAGGCACAGCGCCACCATCTCGCGCTCCTCCTCGCGGTAGAGCAGGTTGTAATGGTTCTGCATGGAGGCGAAGCGCGTCCAGCCGTGCCGGTCCGCGAGGTACAGGGCGCGGCAGAACTGCCACGCGTGCATCGAGGAGGCGCCGATGTAGCGGGCCTTGCCGGCCTTCACCACGTCGTGCAGCGCTTCCAGCGTTTCCTCGACCGGCGTCTCGGGGTCGTGGCGGTGGATCTGGTAAAGGTCGACGTGGTCGGTGCCGAGCCGCCGCAGGCTCGCGTCGATGGCCGCCATGATGTGCTTGCGCGACAGGCCGCCGCCATTCGCGTCCGGGTGCATGCGGCCGTGGACCTTTGTGGCCAGCACGATGCCGTCCCGCCGCGCATAGTCCTTCAGTGCCCGCCCGACGATCTCCTCGCTCGACCCGTCGGAATACACGTCGGCGGTGTCGAAGAAGGTGATGCCGAGATCGAGGGCCCGTCTGATGAAGGGCCGGCTCTCGGCCTCGGGCAGCGTCCAGGGATGGTTGCCGCGCTCGGGATCGCCGTAGGTCATGCAGCCGAGGCAGAGCCGCGACACCTTCAAGCCCGTCCGCCCCAGCCTGACGTAATCCATGGGAGTCCCCTGCCCGCCGCCGTCCGATCCGACCTGAAGCCGCATGGCCGCGAAAAGATCCGGACCGGCCCCGCCGCGTTGCGCTCGCGCGAGCCGCCCTATAGACCTCCGGCCCATCCCGCGCCCCGGCGCCGCCCCATGACGAGACCGACCCCATGCTCGGAGGTATCCGCGCCGCGCAATCGACCTGGATCGGCAAGGCCCTGACGGCGGTGGTCTTCGCCTTCATCGTGTTGGCCTTCGCGATCTGGGGCATGGGCGACGTGTTCCGCGGCATCAGCTCGAACTCCGTGGCCCAGGTGGGCGGCGCGTCGGTGTCGACGGCCGCCTTCCGCCAGGCCTACCAGACCGAGCTGCAGAACCTGCAGCAGCGGGCGAAGCGGCCCATCACCAACGACGAGGCCCACCGCATCGGCCTCGACTCGCAGGTGCTGTCCCGCCTGATGTCGGAAGCGGCGCTCGACGACCGCGCCGGGGGCCTCGACCTCGCCATCTCGGACGGGCAGGTCGCCAAGGCTATCCTGGCAGACCCGTCCTTCGCCGGGCCCGGCGGCGGCTTCGACCGCGCCCGCTTCAACAGCGTGCTGCGCGAGAACGGCTTCACGGAGGCCACCTTCGTGCGCGAGCAGCGCCGGACCTACCTGCGGCAGGAACTCGTGGGCGCGCTGGTCGGCGGCCTCGCGGCGCCGGCCGCTGCCGTGGACGCCCTGCACCGTTATTCCGACGAGACGCGCAGCCTGGACTACGTGGCGCTGCCGGCCGCCGCGGCCGGCGCAATGGCGGCGCCCGACGACGCGGCCCTGCAGGGCTACTACGACGCCCACAAGGGCGCCTTCACGGCCCCGCAGTACCGCAAGCTCGTGCTGCTGGCCGTGACGCCCGCCGGCGTGGCGCAACCCGATGCCGTGTCGGACGCCGACGCCCAGGCCCTCTACGACCGGGTCAAGGGCGAGCGCTTCGGCTCGCCCGAGAAGCGCCACGTCGAACAGATCGTCTTCCCGACGGAGGCGGACGCCACGGGTTTCGTCGCGCGCCTGCGCTCGGGCACGGGCTTCGCGGAGACCGTCAAGGCCGAGTCGCTCGGCGACAAGGTGGTGGATCTCGGCACGGTCCCCAGGGATGGCCTCTTCGAGCGCGCGGTGGCGGACGCGGCCTTCGGCCTGCCAGCCGACGGCACGAGCGACCCCATCAAGGGCAGCTTCGGCAGCGTCGTGGTCCACGTCGACGCGGTCGAGCCCGCCGTGACGCGGCCCTTTGCCGAGGTGGCGGGGGAGCTGAAGGGCGAGATCGCCACGACGCGCGCGGCCGCCCAGGTGAAGGCGCTGCGCGACCGCATCGAGGACGCGCGCTCCTCCGGCAAGACGCTGACCGAGGCCGCTTCCGCCGCCGGCCAGGGGACCCGGACGGTCGAGGCGGTCGACGCCGCCGGGACCGGCCAGGACGGCAAGCCGGTGGAGGGGCTCGTGGGCGGGCCGCCGCTGCTCAAGGCCGCCTTCGCGTCCGACGTCGGGGTCGACAACGACACGATCCCGACCGCCGACGGCGGCACGGTCTGGTTCGAGGTCGCCGGCGTCGACCCCGCGCGCCAGCTGACGCTCGCCGAAGCCCGTCCGGCCGTGGAAGCGGCGTGGCGCGAGGAGGAGACGGCGCGCCAGCTCGACGCGCTCGCCGCGGGTCTCGTGCGCGACATCGACGCCGGCCGGCAGACGCTGGAAGGGGCCGCGAAGGCGCTGGGCGACCTCCCGGTGCAGCACGTCGGGGATGCCAAGCGCGCCGGCGCCCAGGGGCTCGCGCCGGGCGCGGTCGCCAAGGTCTTCGACGTGTCGGTCGGTGCGGCCGGCTCCGCCCCGACGGGCCCGACGAGCCGCCTCCTGTTCAAGGTGCTGGACAGCGCGACGCCGCCGCTCGACCCCGACGCGCCGGCCATGAAGCAGCTCGGCGAGCGCTACGGGGCCTCGCTCGGGGACGGCGTGGTCAATGCCTACCTCGGGGTGCTGGGCGCGAAGCTCGGCATCAAGGTCAACCAGGCGGCCGTGCAGGCGGCCTCGGGCGCGGGTTCCTGAGGGTGACGGCCGCACCCTCGGTCGACCACCTCGGCTTCGACGCCGTCGAAGCGAACTACGACGCGGGCCGCCCCGCGGCCGTGTGGTCGGTGCTGGTGGCGGACCTCGAGACGCCGGTGTCGGCCTACCTCAAGCTCGCCGCCGAGCGGACCGGCAACCTGTTCCTGCTGGAGTCGGTGGAGGGCGGGGCCGTCCGCGGGCGCTACTCGATGATCGGGCTCGACCCCGACGCCGTGTGGCGCTGCACGGGCCCGCGGGCGGAGCTCAACCGCGACGCCGCCGCCGACCCCGAGGCGTTCCAGCCCCAGGACGGCCCGCCGCTCGACGCGCTGCGGCGCTTCCTCGCCGAATCCGCCCTGCCCATGCCGGCCGGCCTGCCGCCCATGTCGGCCGGGGTGTTCGGCTACCTCGGCTACGACATGGTCCGGCACATGGAGCGGCTCGCGCCCGCCAAGCCGGACCCGATCGGGGTGCCGGAGGCGATCCTGATCCGCCCCACCGTGATGGTGGTGTTCGACGCCGTGCGCGACGAGATGATCGTCGTGACGCCCGTGCGGCCGAGACCCGGCGTCACGGCCCGCATGGCGGCCGAGGCCGCGGCCGGACGCCTCGACGGCGTGATCCGCACGCTCGAAGGTCCCCTCGCCCACCCCGGCGCGCGGGCAGACCCGGCGCTCCCGGCGGAGCGCCCCGCCAGCAACACGTCCGCCTCCGAGTTCCTCCGCATGGTCGAGCGCGCCAAGGACTACATCCGCGCCGGCGACGCCTTTCAGGTGGTGCTGTCGCAGCGCTTCTCCGGCCCCTTCGCGCTGCCGCCCTTCGCGCTCTACCGCGCCCTGCGCCGCATCAACCCGGCGCCCTACCTGTCGTTCCTCGATTTCGGCGCCTTCCAGATCTGCTGCTCCAGCCCGGAGATCCTGGTGCGGGTGCGCGACGGCACCGTCACCATTCGGCCCATCGCCGGCACGCGCCGCCGCGGGCGCGACGCGGCCGAGGACGGGACCCTGGCCGATGAACTCCTGGCCGACCCGAAGGAGCGTTCAGAGCACCTGATGCTGCTCGACCTCGGGCGCAACGACGTGGGCCGGGTGGCGGAGGTCGGCTCGGTGGCGGTGACGGAAAGCTTCTTCGTCGAGCGCTACAGCCACGTCATGCACATCGTGTCCAACGTGGAGGGCCGCCTGCGCGCCGACCGCGACATCATCGACGCGTTGGCCGCGGGCTTCCCGGCCGGCACGGTGTCGGGCGCCCCCAAGGTGCGGGCCATGGAGATCATCGACGAGCTGGAGCGCGACAAGCGCGGCATCTACGGCGGCTGCATCGGCTATTTCGGTGCCGACGGCACGATGGACACCTGCATCGTCCTGCGCACCTCCGTGATCAATGACGGCACGATGCACATCCATTCCGGCGCCGGCATCGTCTACGACTCCGTGCCGGAGTCGGAGAACACCGAATGCGCCAACAAGGCCGAAGCCCTGGTGCGGGCCGCCGAAGAGGCGCTGCGCTTCGCGACGTCGGGCCGGCGGGGGCAGTGACGCCGAGTTGAAGGTGGCGGCTGTCGAACAGCAAAGACATCTGCACGGTAGAGCACAGATCGCTCCTGTCGTGAGGCTTGAGCTGTTGCCGCCCTGTCGGCGACGTAGGACAACAGCCCCCGGGGCCGTTCGTGGCGTCGTCCATGACGTCGACCGCGAGAGGGTTGCTCGCCCGCAGGGCCGCGTCAGCGGTGGTTGTCGTTTGGTGGCCGTGAGCACAGCGCCATGTTGGTGGCGGTCGCAGTCTCGTTGAGGGACACAGCACGCTCGGAGGCGAGGTCGAGATGCCCTTGAACCAGGCTTGGCGCGCCTCTCTCGCGTCGGGCCTGTCCTCCTCAGTCTCGTCGAAAGATTGGCTGCGTAAGAGTCTTCTTTTTTATGAGTAATACCACGATGCCGAAAGAGGCGGCACGGCCCACTCAGGTTGGCAGCGGTCCCCCTCTCACAACGACAGCACCGTGAGCGAGGCACACCGCAGGCATGAAGGGTGGGTTGTTCCCCATGCAGCGCAACAGCCGCGCTGCGCCCTGCCCGATGGAATTTTCGGGTCGTGGGTCAGTTTGAGATCCGGCTGGTTTGACAGCGCTTCGGACCAAGATGCTATCAAGCGTCTTGAACACCTGTGTTCTTGCTCTCTGCCTTCTCACCCTTCAGCTCGATCCTAAACGCATGGAAACGATGTGGTGCGTCGGCGGCCACCTCGACGGCGTGTAAGCGTTGGGGCTGCAAATGTACCACTCGTGGAAGCGTAGGGTTCTCTGGCGCGTTTGGGTCCGACGGAACTACATCTCCTTTATCGTCAAGGTGAACGAAACTGGGGCGAGCAAGGATGATCATGATGCTTGGCCAGCGATGATAGTGTAGATTTTCGCGCTCGCCCGGCTCGATTGACACCTCCATCACACGGATAGTCTCATCTTCCAATAGCAAACGGTGGTTCGCAGGCGCCGCTATGAGAGCGTCCAGTTCCGGAGGCCAAAGGGTGTTCTCGATATTGCTCATGCGCCCTCCCTCGCTACAGCGGCCAGGGTGGCATCATGGCTGAGCGCAAGCCGAAAGGGCAAGCATGACCACCACTGAGAGCGCGCCCGATATCAGAGCGACCCACTGAGGTAGCGACGAAGAGTGCTCAGAATCAGCCAAGCCCGCGTTGATCTCAAACGGACCCATCGACAAGTCGTGGCGTATGTTGCCACCGACGGCGTTCGGCAATAGCTTCGTCGCGCCGAATCATCCTTTCCGATCCGACTTAGAGATCGCTCAATGTTGTCGAAGACCAGAGTCCTGGCCGTCCTGTGCCTCATCCTTCCGTCGATGCCGGCTGCGGCGCAGCAGGACCAGGGCGACCAGGAGGGCGGAGCCTTGTTCGGAGCCACCGTCGGCGGGCTGATCGGCGGCGCGCTGGGGGCGGCCCTGTCGCACCGCTCGTCGCGCGGAGCGGAGTTCATCGCCGGCGGCGGACGCCCGAACGGCGGCGGTGGCGGGGGTGCAGGCGGAGGCCACAAGGGGGGCCACCCGGCCGGCGGGGGCGGCGGCGCGCCCCGCAAGAAGCACGGCGGCTGACGGACCGGCGAGAGCCGCAGCCGGAGGTGAGGGATCAGCGCGGCGTTGCCAGCAGCGCCGCCGCGATCTCGTCCCACTCGGCCTCCAGGCTCGCCGCGCAGACCGGCCGCCCGGCCCTGCGATACCAGTAACGGGCGTTGTCGGGGTCGCCCTCGCGGCGGTGGAGGTAGGCGTGGACCCAGGCGGCGTCGCGCCCCTGCTCGTCCTCGGCCACGATCGCGTGGGCCTGCTCCCAGTCGCCGCGCCGGTCCCACCACAGGGCCCGGAGCGGGCCGGACAGCCCGTCCGGCCGTTCGGAGGCCGCGAGTTCCACCGGCGTCATGACAGGGCCTCCAC
>CAXTFP010000089.1:0-8925 GCA_964243135.1 uncultured Lichenihabitans sp. | reverse complement strand
CGGACCCCGACCTCGTCGACGGGGAGTCGGTGGTGGTCGCCCCGCGCGTCCGTGCTGGCCCGGTCGGGCAGCACGCCGTGGTCGAAGAGCCAGCGGGTGAGGTGCCCGGGGTCGTCCGGGAAGAGGCTCATCCGGTGGCTCGGCACGTTGATGCGGTGGACCGGGTCGGCCGTGCCGTAGGCGGCGCCGCGCCCGAGCGCCGCGGCCGGCTCGACGAGGTCGATCGCCAGCGGTCCCGCGCCCGCGCGCGCCGCGTGGATCGCCAGAGCCACCCCCGTCAGGCCGCCGCCGACGATCGTCAGGCGCGCCGCGTCGTCATGGCCGGGCATGGTTCTCCTCGGATGCTCACCGCGTCCCAACCACGATATGGCGTGCCGGCCGACGCACGCCAACTCGCCCCGGGGCGGCCGTGGCACTTCGCCGGGCTCACACGTCCTTCATCAGGCGGACCGCGTCGTAGACGGCCGCGTGAATGTTGCGGCTCGACACGGCGTCGCCGACGCGGAACAGGCGGTAGCGGCCGTCGGGGTTGCGCCGCACGGCCTGGGACCGTCCGCCGAGCAGCGCCGCGTGGTCGACCTCGCCGAGGTTCACCGAACCGGGCCTGAGCGCGAAGTAGAGCTCGTCCAGCGGGTTGGTGCCGTGCTCGACCACGACCTGATCGGCCTCCTTCTCGACGTGGCGGCGGCCGTATTCGTCGAAGAACGTCGCCACGATCCGGTTGCCGCGCCGCGCCAGCCGCTCGAGGCGCAGGTTGATGCTGATGCCGGCGCCGGCCCGGTTCAACGCGCGGAAATAGGCCGGGAAGCTCGTGCCGCCGACGTCCGGCGCCAGCGTCCGCTCGGGCGTGACGACGTCGAGCGCGGCGCCGGAGCCGGCGATGAACTCGGCCGCCGTCATCCCCGGATGGGCGCCGTTGTCGTCGTAGAGGATGACGGAGGCCGCGGGCCGCACCGTGCCGGCCAGGATGTCCCAGCCGGAGGTGGCGAGCTCCGCGCCGGCGTCGAGGAAGTCCGTGTCGGGCAGCCCGCCCGTCGCCACCACCACGACGTCCGGATCCTCGGCCAGCACGTCGGCGACCTCCGCATAGGCGTCGAAGCGGAAGCTCACGCCGTGGCGCTCGCATTCGGCCATGCGCCAGTCGACGAGCCCCATGATCTCGCGGCGGCGCTTCAGGGCCGCGGCGAGGCGGACCTGGCCGCCGGGCTGGGACGCGGCCTCGAAGACCAGCACGTCGTGGCCCCGCTCGCCGGCGACACGCGCGGCCTCCAGCCCGCCCGGCCCCGCCCCCACCACCACGACGCGGCGGCGCGGGCCGGAGCTCGGCGGCACGACGTGGGGGATCGCGCCTTCCCGCCCCGTGGCGGCGTTGTGGATGCAGACCGCCTGGCCGGAATAGATGCTGTCGATGCAGTAGCCCATGCCGACGCAGGGCCGGATCGCGTGCTCGCGGCCCTCCGCCACCTTGCGGGCGATGTGGGGGTCGGCGAGGTGGGCGCGCGTCATGCCCACCATGTCGAGCTTGCCGCTCTCGATCGCGTGGCGCGCGGTCGCGACGTCCTGGATGCGGGCCGCGTGGAAGGTGGGCAGGCGGGTCGCGGCCCGAACCTCGCCGGCGAAGTCTAGCGCGGGCGCGGAGGGCGCCCCCATGCCGGGGATGACGTGGCTCAGCCCCTCCTCGGTGTCGATGTGGCCCTTGATGACGTTGACGAAGTCGACGAGCCCCGAGGCCGTCAGCCGTTCGGCGATCGACAGGCCCTCGTCGCGCGACAGGCCACGGTCCCAGTCCTCGTCCGCGACGGCCCGGACGCCGACGATGAAGTCCGGCCCCACGCGGTCGCGCACGGCGCGCAGCACCTCAATCCCGAAGCGCATGCGGTTGTCGAGGCTGCCGCCATAATGGTCGTCGCGCCGGTTGGTGGCGGGCGACCAGAACTGGTCGATGAGGTGGCCGTAGCATTCGAGCTCGATGCCGTCGAGGCCCGCGCTCTTCACCCGCTCGGCCGCGTCCGCGTAGCCCGCCACCACGCGGGCGATGTCCCAGTCCTCCATGGCCTTGGGGAAGGCGCGGTGGGCGGGCTCGCGGACGTTGGAGGGCGCCAGCACGGGCAGCCAGTCGGACTTGCTCCAGCTCGTGCGCCGGCCGAGGTGGGTGACCTGGATCATCACGGCGGCGCCGTGGCCGTGGACGTCGTCGGCGAGCTCGCGCAGCCAGGGCACGACGTCGTCCCGGTAGAGCAGGATGTTGCCGAAGGCCTGGGGGCTGTCGGGCGCCACCACCGACGAGCCCCCGATCATCGTCAGGGCGAGGCCGCCCTTGGCCTTCTCGGCGTGGTAGAGCCGGTAGCGCGCCTTGGGCATCCCGTCCTCGGTATAGGCGGGCTCGTGGGCGGTCGACAGGAAGCGGTTGCGGAGCGTCAGGTGCTTCAGGCGGTAGGGCTGCAGCAGCGGGTCGTGCGACATGGGTGGCACCTTCGGCTCGAACGGGGGCCGGCCGAGGGAAGCCGCGCCGCGGCGCCCTGCCCCCGTCCGATCGCGGTCGAGCTTCGACGCGATGCCCGGCCCGGCGGCGATCCTAACCGTCTCGCCCGCCGATGTCCGGATATCCGTGGGGGTGCGCCCGGATCCGTGACCGCATCGTCGGTCCGTGACCCGGCGCGCCCCCGCCGGCTCACATGCCGAGCTGCTTCGCCGTGTAGTAGCCGCCGTCCACCAGCACCTGCTTCCAGTCGGCCTTGGTGACGAGGACGGGGTTCAGCAGGTAGGTGGGCACGACCTTGGTGCCGTTCTCGTAGGTCTTGGTGTCGTTGACCTGCCGCTGCGAGCCCGTCAGCAGCGCGTCCACCATGCCGACCACGACCTTGGCGAGGTCGCGCGTGTCCTTGTAGATGGACGAGCTCTGCTCGCCCGCGATGATCGACTTCACGGACTGCACTTGGCAGTCCTGGCCGGTGACGACCGGCAGCTTGGTGTCGCCCGAGCCGTAGCCGACGCCCTTCAGCGACGAGATGACGCCGACCGCCAGATTGTCGTTGGGCGCCAGCACGGCATCCACCTTCTTGCCGGTGTAGTAGGCGCTGAGCAGGTTATCCATGCGGGACTGGGCCGTGGCGGTGTCCCACTTCGGCGTGGACACGACCTTCATGCCGGCTTGGCCGCTCTGCACGACGAGCTTCTTCGAGTCGATGTAGGGGCCGAGCACCGACATGGCGCCGTCGTAGAAGAAGTAGGCGTTGTTGTCGTCGGGCGAGCCGCCGAACAGCTCGATGTTGAACGGACCCTTGCCGTCCTTCAGACCCAGGGCGTCAGCGATGCTGGTGCCCTGGAGCACGCCGACCTTGAAGTTGTCGAAGGTCGCGTAATAGTCGACGTTGGGTGAATTGCGGATGAGGCGGTCGTAGGCGATGATCTTCACGCCCGCGTCATGCGCCTTCTGCAGCACGTCGGTCAGCGTGGTGCCGTCGATGGCGGCGATCACCAGGACCTTGACGCCCTTGGTGACCATGTTCTCGATCTGGGCGAGCTGGTTCGGGATGTCGTCGTCGGCATATTGCAGGTCGACGGTGTAGCCCTTGGCCTGGAGCTGCTTCTGCATGTTGTTGCCGTCGTCGATCCACCGCTGGGTGGTCTTCTCCGGCATGGAGACGCCGATGAGGCCCTTGTCGGCCGCCGACGCGGCCTTCAGCCCGAGGGTCAAGGAGGCCGCGCCGCTCAGGGCGAGGGTGCCGAAAGTCCTTCTGGTGATCATGCGTCTCTTCTCCCTGTCGAGTGGCGGGTGGTGTCGGGCCTTCACGACGCCGTTCATCACCACCTCCCGTCCCGTTTAGCCAAATGAGGTACGCCGATCAAGCGAGAACCCGCCGACCGCGGAGGTTTCGGACGATGCTGGTCGCAGGGGCAGATTTGCGCACCTGTACACTTCAGCATAACACTTGAACCCTGGGTCGATTGGTGATTGACGTGCATCAAGAAGAGGCGGGGACGGCAAAGGATGCGGGATGGGCGACCGGCGACGGCGGGGGACGTGGCGGCCGCCGCCGGGGTGAGCCTCGCCACGGTGGACCGCGTGCTCAACGGCCGCCCCGGCGTGCGCGACGCCACCGCCAGGGCCGTGCAGCAGGCCGTGGAACGGCTCGGCTTCCGCCGTGATCTCGCGGCCGCCAACCTCGCGCGGGGCCGGCGCTACCGCTTCCGCTTCCTCGTCCCGCACCTGCCGCGGAACAGCTTCATGCAGGCGCTGCGACGCGAGATCGACGCCGCGGCGGCGCGCGGCCTCGACCAGCGGATGGCCCTGTCGGTCGAGCCCTACGCGGCCTTCGATCCGGCCGACCTCGCCCGCCGCCTCGCGGCCTGCCATGGGGGCGACGTCATGGGGGTCGCGGTCGTGGCGGTGGACGACCCGGCGGTGCGGGACGCGATCGCGCGGCTCGTCGCCGGTGGCGTGGCCGTGGTGACGATCGTGTCGGACGCGACCCCCTCCGAGCGCACCTGCTTCATCGGGCCGGACAACGTCGCGGCCGGCCGGGTCGCGGCCTCGCTGCTCGGGCGCTTCGTCGGCGGGCGCCGCGGCCGGGTCCTCACCGTGGCGGGCCGCATGACGCTGCGCGACCACGCCGAGCGCCGGCTCGGCTTCGCGCAGGTGATCGAGCGCGACTTCCCGGACCTGTCCCTGCTGCCGGTCGCCGAGGGTCTCGACGACGGGGCCGTCGCGGGGCCGCTCGTGGCCGACGCGCTGCGGGCCACCCCCGACCTCGTGGGGCTCTACAGCATGGGGGCTGGCAACCGCGGCATCGTGGCGGCCCTGGAAACGGCCGGGCGCGCGGCCGACGTCGTCGCCGTCGGCCACGAGCTGACGCCCCTCATGCGCGAGGCCCTCCTCGCCGGCACCTTCGACGCCGCCATCAACCAGGACCCGTCCGACGAGGTGCGCCGGGCCGTGCAGACCCTCAAGGCCCTGGCCGACGGGCAGGACCACTACCGCCCCGACCCCGTGCGCATCGACATCTACCTGAAGGACAACCTGCCGTGACCCTCTTCTCCGACCTGCCGCCCGTCCGCTTCGAGGGGCCTCAGTCGACCAATCCCCTGGCCTACCGGCACTACGACCCCGCCCGGATCGTGCTCGGCAAGCCGCTGCGCGACCACCTGCGCCTCGCCGTCTGCTACTGGCACAGCTTCGTGATGAACGGCGCCGACCCCTTCGGCGCGCCGACGATCGAGCGCCCCTGGATGGCGGGCGACCCGATGGCGGCGGCCCGGGCCAAGGCCGACGCCGCCTTCGACCTGTTCCGGGTGCTGGACGTGCCCTTCTATTCCTTCCACGACCGCGACATCGCGCCCGAAGGCGAGGACCTCGCCGGGTCGCTGGCGAACACGCGGGCCATGGGCGACTACCTCGCCGAGAAGCAGGCCGCGGGCGGCGTGAAGCTCCTGTGGGGCACGGCCAACCTGTTCAGCCATCCGCGGTTCATGGCGGGCGCCGCCACCAATCCAGACCCGGACGTCTTCGCCTGGTCGGCCGCGACCGTGAAGACCGCGCTCGACGTGACGCACGCGCTCGGCGACGCCAACTACGTGATGTGGGGCGGGCGCGAGGGCTACGAGACGCTGCTCAACACCGACTTGAAGCGCGAGCTCGACCAGATGGGGCGCTTCCTGGCCCTGGTGGTGGATTACAAGCACAGGATCGGCTTCGCGGGCCCGATCCTCATCGAGCCCAAGCCCAAGGTGCCCACCAAGCACCAGTACGACTTCGACGCCGCCACGGTCTACGGCTTCTTGAAGCACTACGGCCTGGAGAAGGACGTGAAGCTGAACCTGGAGGAGAACCACGCGATCCTGGCCGGGCACACGTTCGAGCACGAGATCGCGGTCGCCAACACCTTCGGCATCCTGGGCTCGCTCGACATCAACCGCGGCGACCCGCTGCTCGGCTGGGACACCGACCAGTTCCCCAACGACGTGCCGCAGCTCACCCTGGCGCTCCACGAGGTGATCAAGGGCGGCGGGCTGACGACGGGCGGGCTCAACTTCGACGCTAAGGTGCGCCGCCAGTCGTTCGAGCCCGAGGACCTCGTCCACGCCCACGTCGGCGGCATCGACGTCTGCGCCCAGGCCTTCCTGGCGGCCGCACGCCTGTTCGAGGCGGGCACGTTGACGGCCCGCGTGTCCGAGCGCTACGCCGGTTGGGACCGGCCGGACCACGCGGCGCAGGGCGGCACGCTGGAGGAGGTCGCGGCCACCGCCGAGGCGCGCGCGCTGTCCCCCCGCCCGCGCTCGGGCCGGCAGGAGATGCTGGAGAACCTCGTCGTCCGCGCCTGACGGACGGCGCGGCCGCCGCCTCAGCCCAAGGCCCGGCGCCGCGTGACCTCGATCTCGCGCGCGGGCGATAGGCCGAAGAGCCGGCCGTAGTCGCGCGTGAACTGCGGCACGCTCCGGTAGCCCACCGCGTAGGCCGCGCCGCCGGCGCCGACGCCCTCCGCCAGCATCAGCCGCCGCGCCTCGATGAGCCGCAGCTGCTTCTGGAACTGGATGGGCGAGAGCGACGTCACCGCGCGGAAATGTGCGTGGAACGAGGACGGGCTCATGCTGGCCGCGGCCGCGAGTTCGTCGACCGACAGCGGGCGCCGGTAGGCGCGGCGCAGCAGCGCCACGGCTCGCGCGATCCGCTGGGCGTGGCCGCCGGGCCAGCCCAGCCGGCGGATCGCCGAGCCGTGGCGGCCGACGAGCAGCCAGTAATGGATCTCGCGCATGAGCGGCGCGGCGAGCACGGGCACGGCCTGCGGACGATCGAGCAAGCGCAGCAGGCGGACGGCCGTCTCGGCGACGTCCTCGTCTGTGGGTTCGACCCGGATCGGCGCGGGGTCGCCGACGTGCACGGTCCCGATCTCGGCCGACAATTCGGCGATCAGGCGCACGTCCAGTTCGAGGACCAGCGACCGATAGGGGACGGCCGGCGAAGCCTCGGTGATCTGGCTGACGGTGGGGACATCCGAGGTGATGAGCAGCGATTCGCCGGCCCCGAAGGTGAAGCTGTCCGCGCCGAGCGTCACGCGCTTGCGCCCCTGCATTACGAGACAGACGAGGGGCCTGGAGATGTCGTGGGCGAGGCCGCTCGGCCCGTCGGCCCGCACCGTGGCCAAGCCGTCGATCGGCGTGGGGCTGGTGCCGGTGCGATCGGCCCGGCCGCGCAGGGCGTCGAAGAGATGGGTCATGCCGGGACCCTACACCCCCTCCGGCGGCCCCGCATCCCGGTTCGGAGGATCGGGCAAGGACCGGCGAGGTTCCGGCAAAGCCGGCGGCCGGGCGGGCCGATACAAGGGTGGCACCTTCATAGGAGCCGAACCATGGACAAGATCACGCTCGTCACCGGCAGCAGCCGGGGCCTGGGACGCCGGACGGCGACGGCCATCGCCCGGGGGGGCGGCGACGTCGTCGTCACCTACCGCGACGCCGCCGACGAGGCGCGAAAAGCCGTCGAGGAGATCCGGGAGCTCGGCCGCAGGGCCGTCGCGCTCGAGCTCGATGTCGCCCGCATCGCGACCTTCCCGGACTTCGCCGAGCGGCTCCGCAGGGCGCTCCGCGACACGTGGGGGCGCGACACGTTCGATCATCTCGTCAACAACGCCGGCCACGGCGACGTGGCCCCGATCGCCGCCATGACCGAGGCGCAGTTCGACGCGCTCGTGAACGTCCACTTCAAGGGCGTGTTCTTCCTCACCCAGGCGCTGCTGCCGCTCCTGGCGGACGGCGGCCGCATCGTGAATCTGTCGACCGGCCTCACCCGCGTGTCCGCCGCCGGCTGGTCGGCCTATGCCGCGGTGAAGGGCGCGGTCGAGGTTCTGACCGTCTACATGGCGAAGGAGTTCGGCGCCCGCGGCATCGCGGTGAACGCCGTGGCGCCCGGCGCGATCGAGACCGACTTCTTCGGCGGCGCCGTGCGCGACACGCCCGCGTTCAACAAGTTCTTCGCGGACATGACCGCGCTCGGCCGCGTCGGCGTGCCCGACGACATCGGACCGATGATCGCCGGCCTGCTGACCGAGAGCCACCGCTGGGTCAACGCGCAGCGGATCGAGGTTTCCGGCGGGCAGGGCATCTGACCGCAGGCACCCCGGCGCGGGCCCCGTTCCAGCCACCCCGGCGCGGCCCGCGATCAAATCGAGCGTACGACTGCTTGCGGCCGATCGATCGGGCCGATCGAAAGTCGGGAAGGGGTGGGAAGTGGTCCGGCTGGTTTGGAGCGCGATAGAGCGACAGCGGACGAAACGCCGCGACTTACAAGAGCTGGAAGGGGCCAATGCGTTCGTCCGCCTTCGCTTCGCTATGGGCATACTCAAAGCGAACCGCTGGTTCAGTCCGCGGCCACAAGGTATGCTGAAACGTCTAGGTTGATTCCGAACCATCCAATGGTCGCTACCGTCGCGTGCGGGATACGGATCGATGCAGAGACACGCCCTTCTTCGAGGTGAAGAGCTACGTCGAGCGACGGGCGTCCTATCTGCCTTTGCTGGAAAAGAGACTGCACCGACGGGCCGATGCGGTCGGCAAACGCGTTGACCGCCTCCCACGAACTCCCCTCGGGAAGGTTGATCTGGGCATAGTTAGCATTGCCCTTGCGGGCTACCTCGAAGCGGTCAGTTGGCATCCCCAATGCGGTTTCGAGCGCCTCCCGAGAGAGAACGACATCTGAAAGGCGCAGCACGGCATCTAGGTCAGGCGAAGGGGCGCTCATAGTGCAACACTCGGCCGACCCGCCTTGGATCGCAATGGCTAATCCTAGCTGGTATTTTTTGGGCGTACCCCAAGCGAACTGGCGGGAACGCTTCGCTTAGGGTCTCATGACCACGTACCTGAAACGAAGTTTTTCAATTGGGATTGACCCGTTTCCGTGGACGGTCAGTGGACTTGTTCGGGTAGGCTCGT
>CAXTFP010000088.1:0-9049 GCA_964243135.1 uncultured Lichenihabitans sp. | reverse complement strand
ACCTGGGCCTCGTAGCCCTCCGGCAGCGCCAGGGCGAGGCCCGTCGGCACGAGGTCGCGCCCGCCGGGCTCCAGCACCAGCACGTGGCCGGGCGGCAGGGCCGCCACGAGGTCGAGCCCCGCGGCGCCGGCGCTGTGGTAGGCCGGCAGGTCGAGCCCCACGGCGTGGGGCAGGCGCAGCACGCGCACCGCGACGGGGATTGGCATCACGCCCCTTCCCCGAGCAGGGCCGCGAAGCGCGCGACGAGGCGGCGCGCCACCTCGTCCTTGCCGAGCCGGGGCCAGGTCTCGACCGACACGCCGACGCCGGAGCGCGTCACGAGGTGGACCTCGTTCTCCACGCCCCCCATCACGCCGGGGCCGGCGCCGGGCCCGACCGCGACGTCGTTGGCGACGATCAGGTCGCAGCCCTTGCGCTCGAGCTTCGTGGCCGCGTGGTCGAGCAGCCGGTCGGTCTCGGCCGCGAAGCCGACGACGAGGCGCGGGCGGCCGGCCCCCCGCCGCGCCACCGCCGCCAGGATGTCGGGGTTGCGGTCGAGCCGCAGCACGGGGTCGGGATCGCCATCGCGCTTCTTGATCTTGCGCTCGGCCGCCTCCGCCGGCCGCCAGTCGGCGACCGCCGCGGCGGCCACGAAGACGTCGGCCGGCGCATCCGCCAGCGCGGCCTCGACGGCGTCGCGCATGTCGCGCGCCGTCTCGACCCGCACCACCGCGACGCCGGGCGGGTCCGGGATCGACACGGGGCCGGAGACCAGCACCACCGCGGCCCCCGCGGCCGCGGCCGCGGCCGCGATGGCGTGGCCCTGCCGGCCCGACGACCGGTTGGCGATGAAGCGCACGGGGTCGATCGGCTCGTGGGTGGGGCCGGAGGTCACCACCACGCGGCGGCCCCGCAGGGACGGCGGCACGGGAGGATCGAGGGCGAGCGGCAACCGCGCGTCGCCCGCGAGGGCGGCCTCGACGGCCGCCACGATGGCGAGCGGCTCGGCCATGCGGCCGGGGCCGTATTCGCCGCAGGCCATACCCCCGTCGTCGGGGCCGACGAAGAGCGCGCCGTCGGCGGCGAGCCTGTTGCGGTTGCGCCGCGTGGCGGGGTGGAGCCACATACGCAGGTTCATGGCGGGGGCCAGCAGAGTCCGCTTGTCGGTGGCGAGCAGCAGGGTCGAGGCGAGGTCGTCGGCGAGTCCCCCGGCCATCTTGGCCATGAGATTGGCGGTGGCGGGCGCCACGAGGAGGAGGTCCGCGCTGCGCGACAGCTCGATGTGGCCCATCTCGGCCTCGTCGGTCAGCGAGAACAGGTCGTCGTAGACCTTGGAACCGGTGAGGCTGGAGACCGCCAGCGGCGTGACGAATTGCCTGGAGGCGGCCGTCATCACGGCCTGGACGGCGCAGCCGCGCTCGCGCAGGCGGCGGATCAGGTCCAGCGCCTTGTAGGCCGCGATGCCGCCGCCCACCACGAGGAGCACGCGCCGGCCCGCCAGGGTGCCGCCCGGAGGCGCGTCGCCCGCGACCCTGTCTGCCGCCATGGCTCCCCTCGCCCCATGCTCACGCCGCCCAGCCAACACCATAGCGCATCCGAGGGGGACAGCGGAACCTCAGGGCCTGTCGCGGCAAGAGACCGGGTCGACCCTGAGCGCGACCACGACGCACGGCCGATCGCACGCCAGCCTCATAAAGAGCTTGCGGGCATCGGCGAAGCGTGGCATGAAGAGTACGCGACGTTCGCGTCGCCTGCCCTTCTTGGGCGTTTCCTCCCTAGACTTGGGCCGTCCTTCGGGGCGGCTTTTTTTTTGTCCGGTGCTTCGGCCGTGTCGAACTCCGAGGGTCGACCCTCCCTGGTCGAGGCGGGGATATCCCGGTGTGTCTAAGTTTCACCACATCGAATCACCCTTGGCAAGCATCAACGTGACGAAATCACGAAATTCTAGGCATGATACCGCGCCGAAACTGGACTTTTGACGTTTCGTTGAGCATGTGAGCTTTTGCTCCTGCGCTGAACATTTGCTCCACCAGGATGTCGACCCGATTCGGCGCGCGTGGCCCCGGCGAGTCTCACGGGACCTGCCGCTTCTCCAATTTCCGGGCGAGGGTGCGGCGGTGCATGCCGAGGCGGCGGGCCGTCTCCGAGATGTTGAACCCGGTCTCGGCCAGCACCTCGTGGATGCGCTCCCATTCCAGCGTCTTGATCGAGGTCGCCCGGTCGGCGAGCGGCACGGCGGCGTCGCCGGCGCCGCGGCCGAAGGCGGCCTCGATGTCGTCGGTGTTGGCGGGCTTAGCGAGATAGTGGCAGGCGCCGAGCTTGATGCTTTCGACCGCCGTGGCGATGGACGCGAAGCCCGTCAGCACGACGATCAGCATGGCGGGGTCGTGGGCGTGGAGAGCCTCCAGGCAGGCGAGGCCGGAAGCGCCGGCGAGCTTGAGGTCCACCACGGCGTAGCCCGGCGTCCGCGCCTCCAGCAGGGCGCGAAGCGCGTCGAGGGTCGGCGCCACCATCACCTCGTAGCCGCGCCGCTCGAAGGAGCGCTTCAGCGTGCGGGCGAAGCTGTCGTCGTCGTCCACCACGACCAGCAGCCGCTCAGCCACCGGCCGCCCCCTGCCCCGCCGGGATCGTCAGCGCGTCGAGCGGCAGGATCAGCGTCACGGCCGCGCCCCCGCCCTGCCGGTTGGCGGCCGTGACGCGGCCGCCGAGCTTCCGCACCACGTTGGACACGAGGAACAGCCCGAGGCCGCCCCCCTCTCGCCCCTTGTTCGACCGATAGGCCTCGCCGACCGCTTTCAGGATGTCGGGCGCAAATCCGGGCCCCCGGTCGGTGACGGACAGCATCAGCCAGCCGCCGTCGCGCTCGACTTCGAGCCGCAGCCAGGCCGGCGACGCCTCGAAGGCGTTGTCCAGCACGTTGACGATGACCTGCTTCAGGGCCGTGTCCGACACGATGGGCGGGTCCTCCGCCACGGTGTTGTCGTAGTGCAGGGTGGCGGCCGACCGCGCGGCGCGCCAGTCCTCGACGAGGTCGTCGAGAAAGGTGTGCAGCGTCGTCACGGCGGCCGACTCGCCCCGCGCCTCGCCGGCCGACACGAGCACGCGGGTCAGGATCGCCTTGCAGCGCCGCACCTCGCCCTCCATGGCGTCTAGCTCGCCCATCAGCTCGGGGTCGGCGTTCAGCGCCGGCATGCGGCGCCAGTCGCCCAGGATCACCGACAGGGTGGCGAGCGGCGTGCCGAGCTCGTGGGCGGCGCCGGACGCGAGCAGCCCCATGCGCACGATGCCGTCCTCCTCGGCGGCGCGTTGGCGCAGGGCCGCCAGCCGCGCGTCGCGCTCGCGCAGGTTGCGGGTCACGCGCGCCACGAAGACGACCAGCAGGCCAGCGTCGAGCGCGAAGCAGATCAGCATGCCGACCACGTGCAGGGCGACGAGGCCGTCCTCCGGCAGGGCGCGGAGGTCGAGCGGCCGATAGGCGAGCGTGAGGCCGGCGAAACACAGGCTCGTCACGGTCGCCAGGGCCCAGGCCGAGCGGGCGCCGAGCAGCACGGCGCCGAGCGTCACCTGCAGCAGGTACAGGAAGGTGAAGGGGTTGGTGGCGCCCCCCGTCAGGTAGAGCTGCAGGGTCAGCGCCGCCACGTCGAGCAGCATGGCGGTCGACAGCTCGGCATTGGCGACGGGTTTCGGCCGCGACAGGCGCAGCAGGCCCGCGGCGTTGAGCGCCACGAGGGCCAGGAGGACCGCCGCCATGGGCCCGAGCGGCAGCGTCACGCCGAGGCCCAGGCCCACGGCCGCGATCGTCACGACCTGGCCGGTCACGGCGATCCAGCGGAGCTGAATCAAGAGGAGCAGGTTCTGCCGCGCCGCGGGGTCGTCGCCCCCGACGGCGGCCGACAGGGAGGCCGCGATCGCCCCCCGCACGGCCGGCGTGCCGGCCATCACGGCGCCCGGGCCGCGCCCGCCCCGCGCCGCTCGCCGCGCAGGACGTAGACGCCGGCGCCGGCCAGCATGGCCGCGAGGGCGTACCAGGTGAGGGCGTAGACGAGGTGGTTGTTGGGAAAGGACACGACCGTCAGCCCGCCGACCGGATAGCCGCCCGGGTTCGGCGCGTCGTCGGCGTCGATGAAGTAGGGCGCGACGTCGCCCAGCCCGCGCGACCGGGCGATGGCCGCGACGTCGCGCGAATACCAGCGGTCGGCCGCGGGGTCGTTGGTTCGCAGAAAGGCGCCGCCGGGCTCGGCCGTGCGCAGCAACCCCTTCACCTCCGTCTCGCCCGGAACCTGGGCGGCCGCCCGCGCGGCGGGGTCGCGGCGGTCCGGGGGCACGAAGCCGCGGTTCACCAGCACGGTGAAGCCGGCGTCGGCGTGGAAGGGCGTCAGCAGCCAGAAGCCCCCGCCGTAGTCCGTGACGGCCTGGACGAAGGTTTCGCGGGAATGGTCGAAGGTGCCGCGCGCCGCGACGTGGCGGTACTGGTCGGCGTCGACCGTGACGCCCGCCCAGGTCGCGGGGCCGGGCGCCGGCAAGGGGGCGGCGTGGACGCGGGCGTCCACGCGGGCGATGAGGTCGAGCTTCCAAAAGAGGCGGTGCACCTGCCAGGTGCCCAGGCCCAGCAGCAGCACGAAGGCCAGGGCCCCCGCCGCGACGAGGAGCGCCAGGGCGGCGCGCGAGCGGCGGGGCGGCGGCGGGTCCGACCGGGAGGCGAGGTCGGCCGCCGTGAAGTCCGTCACGGCTACATCTGCATGTGGCTCATGTCGGCCGGCTTCATGGGCAGCATGTTGCCGTTCATGTGATACATGACCCAGATCGACCCCGCGAGCGTGATGGCCACCATCACGACGGTGAAGATCAGCGCCAGCATCGTCCAGCCGCCCTCCGACTTGGTGTTCATGTGGAGGAAGTAGACCATGTGGACGACGATCTGCACGAAGCCGATGCCCATCACGGCCAGCGCGGCGATCTGCGAGTCCTCGATCACATGCGCCATGACGAGCCAGAACGGGACGGCCGTCAGGACCGCCGACAGGACGAAGCCCGTCATGTAGCTCTTGAGCGTGCCGTGGCCGGCTTCGTCGTGATCGTGGAGGACTTGGACGCGAGTGTCGGCGGCGCTCATGGAAGCACGCTCACGAGGTAGACGAAGGAGAAGACGCCGATCCAGATCACGTCGAGGAAGTGCCAGAACATGCTGAGGCACATCAGCCTCCGCTTGTTCTCCGGGATCAGCCCGCGCCAGCCCACCTGCGCCATGAGGACGAACATCCACACGATGCCGATCGTCACGTGCAGCCCGTGGGTGCCGACCAGCGTGAAGAACGCCGACAGGAAGGCCGAGCGCTGCGGCCCAGCCCCCTCCGCGATGAGGTGGCCGAACTCGCTCAGCTCCAGGTACACGAAGCCCATGCCGAAGGCGGCCGTGACCAGCATCCAGAACATCGTGTTGCCCCGCCACCCCTTCTCCATGGCCAGCATGGCGAAGCCGTAGGTGATGGAGGAGAACAGCAGCAGCGACGTGTTCAGCGCCACCACCGGCAGTTCGAAGAGGTCGGCCGGCGAGGGGCCGGCCGCGTAGGAGTGTCCGTAGACCGCGTAGCAGGCGAACAGGGCCGCAAAGATGAGGCAGTCGCTCATCAGGTACAGCCAGAAGCCGATCATGGTCCCGCCTTCGGCGTGACCGTGGCCGTCCTCGTCGGCCACGTAGAACTTGAGGACGTCGTCCTCGGCGAGGGCTTCGGGGGAGCGCGTCATGGTTCAGCCCCGCCTCAGACCCGGGTGCCGAGCAGGCGGGTGCGCTGCTCCTCGGTCCGCGCCACCTCGTCGGCCGAGATGTAGAAGTCCCGGTTGTAGTTGAACGTGTGGGCGATGGTGACGACCACGATCGCGACGAAGCTGAAGGCTGCGAGCCACCAGATGTACCAGATCATGGCGAAGCCGAAGGCCGTGCTGAGGCCCGCCAGGATCACGCCCGCCGCGGTGTTCTTGGGCATGTGGATCGGCTTGTAACCGCCCATCGGCCGGGCGTAACCGCGCTTCTTCATGTCCGTCCAGGCGTCGAGGTCGTGGCACATGGGCGTGAAGGCGAAGTTGTAGGCCGGGGGCGGCGAGGAGGTCGACCATTCCAGCGTGCGGCCGTCCCACGGGTCGCCCGTCACGTCGGCCAGCACATCCCGCTCGCGGATCGACACGTAGATCTGCA
The DNA here is from genome assembly GCA_964243135.1 of uncultured Lichenihabitans sp. GTDB lineage: Bacteria > Pseudomonadota > Alphaproteobacteria > Rhizobiales > Beijerinckiaceae > Lichenihabitans. The sequence goes on along the minus strand of CAXTFP010000088.1, from coordinate 2,877 downwards.
TGAAGAACGAGCCGATGCCGCAGGCGATGAGGGCCGCTCCGAAGGCCGCGATGATGAACCAGATCTGCAGCGACGGGTCGTCGAAGTGGTTCATGCGGCGGCTCACGCCCATGAGGCCCAGCACGTAGAGCGGCATGAAGGCGAAGTAGAAGCCCGACACCCAGAACCAGAAGGTCATCTTGCCCCACCACGGGTCGAGCTTGAAGCCGAAGGCCTTGGGCCACCAGTAGGCGACGCCCGCCATGATGCCGAAGAACGTGCCGCCGATGATGACGTTGTGGAAATGCGCCACCAGGAACAGGCTGTTGTGCAGTTGGAAGTCGGCCGGAGGTACGGCCAGCAACACGCCCGTCATGCCGCCGATCACGAAGGTGATCATGAACGCGACGGTCCACATCATGGGCAGCTCGAAGCGGATGCGGCCCTTGTACATGGTGAACAGCCAGTTGAAGATCTTGGCCCCCGTGGGGATCGAGATGATCATCGTGGTGATGCCGAAGAACGAGTTGACGCTGGCACCCGACCCCATGGTGAAGAAGTGATGCAGCCACACGAGGTAGGCCAGGATGGTGATGACCACCGTGGCGTAGATCATGGAGGCGTAGCCGAACAGGCGCTTGCCGCAGAAGGTCGAGGTGACCTCCGAGAAGACGCCGAACAGCGGCAGGATCAGGATGTAGACCTCGGGGTGGCCCCAGATCCACAGCAGGTTCACGTACATCATCGGGTTGCCCCCGAGGTCGTTCGTGAAGAAGTTGGTGCCGACGTAGCGGTCGAGCGTCAGCAGCGCCAGCACGGCCGTGAGGATCGGGAAGGCCGCCACGATCAGGACGTTGGTGCACAGCGCCGTCCAGGTGAAGATGGGCATCTTCATCATGGACATGCCGGGGGCGCGCATCTTGATGATGGTGGCGATGAGGTTGACGCCGGACAGCAGCGTGCCGATGCCCGCGATCTGCAGCGACCAGATGTAATAGTCGACGCCGACGCCCGGGCTGTAGGCCGACTCGGAGAGCGGCGTGAAGTTGGTCCAGCCGGTGCGGGCGAACTCGCCCACGAACAGCGACAGCATGACCGTGAGGGCGCCCGCCACCGTCATCCAGAACGAGAAGTTGTTCAGGAACGGGAAGGCGACGTCGCGGGCGCCGATCTGCAGCGGCACGACGAAGTTCATCAGGCCCGTGACGAAGGGCATCGCCATGAAGAAGATCATGATGACGCCGTGGGCCGTGAACACCTGGTCGTAGTGGTGCGGCGGCAGGTAGCCCTCGCTGCCGTTGAAGGCGATGGCCTGCTGCGAGCGCATCAGCAGCGCGTCCGAGAAGCCGCGCACCAGCATGACCAGCGCCAGCACGCAGTACATGATGCCGATCTTCTTGTGGTCGATGCTGGTGAACCACTCCTTCCAGAGGTAGCCCCACAGCTTGAAGTAGGTGAGCGCGCCCAGGAGGCCGATGCCGCCGACGGCGACGCCCGCGAAGGTGATGAGCAGGATGGGCTCGTGGTACGGGATGGCTTCGAGCGTCAGGCGCCCGAAGATCAGTCTCGTGATATCGATATTCGAGAACATGGGTGGGGTCTCGTGCGGATCAGCGGGAGGAGCGCCGTGCGGATCAGTGGGGGTTGAGCTGCGAGGGGGCCGGGTTCTTCTTCATGTCCATGCCGTCCATGGGCGGCATGTCCTGGCCCTGCGCGTCGTCGTGGGTCGTGGCCTTCTGGTTGACCTCGGGCGAGATGCCGCGAGGGTGCTCGCCCTGGGGCTGGACGTTGGAGTTGGGCGGGCGCCCCGAGGCCGGGAAGGTCGCGCCGGGGGCCTCGTTGCCCTCCTTGAGGCGGGCGCCGTCGTAGGTCAGCCTGTCGCGGTTGTCCCGGCCCTTCTCGCCGGCGACGCCGCCGGTGGCGTCGATCGCCATCATCTGGTCCTGGCACATCTTGCCGGGGTCGACGCACATGTTGACGATCCTATCGTAGAGGTCGGGCTGCACCGTGCCGTAGAACTGGGGCTTCACGGCCTCGCTCGGCATGGACAGGTTCTGGAATCGGGCGGTGTCGAGCGTGGCCCCGGAAGCCTTGGCCTTGGCGACCCAGCCGTCAAAGTCCTTCGGCTCCATGCCGTAGAACTTGAAGGTCATGTCCGAGAAGCCGGCGCCGCTGTACATGCCCGACCGCCCCCCGTAGGTGCCGACGTGGTTGATCACGGCGCCGAGCCGCGTCTCCATGCCGGCCATGGCGTAGATCTGCCCCGCCAACGACGGGATGAGGAGCGTGTTCATCACCGTGCCGGAGGTGAGGTGGAAGTCGATCGGCGTGTCGATCGGCGCGGCCAGCTCGTTCACGGTCGCGATGCCCTGCTCGGGGTAGATGAACAGCCACTTCCAGTCGAGCGAGATGGCCTCGACCACCATGGGCTTGGTGCCGAGCGCCACGGGGCGCTTGGCGTCGATGCGGGCGATGGGGCGGAACGGGTCGAGCGTGTGGGTGCTGATCCAGGTGAGGGCGCCGAGCGCGATGATGATGAGGAGCGGCGCCGTCCAGATCAGCACTTCGAGCTGGGTCGAGTGGTTCCAGTCGGGCGCATATGCGGCGGCGGTGTTGGTGGCGCGGTAGCGCCAGGCGAACAGCGCCGTGGCGGCGATCACCGGCAAGATGATCAGCAGCATCAGACCCGTGGAGGCGAGGATCAGGTTGCGCTGCTGGAGCGCCACGTCGCCGGCCGGGTTCATCACCACCATGTCGCAGCCCCCGAGCAGGGCCAGAACCGGAAGCAACACGAGGAAACGCAGGCATCTCACGGGGGGTGTGACCATCTGTTGGAAGGGCTGAACGGGATGTATGGCGTCGAGGGCCCTCTTAGCATTGGACGTTTTGTCCAGGCCA
>CAXTFP010000087.1:0-9084 GCA_964243135.1 uncultured Lichenihabitans sp. | reverse complement strand
GCCGGCCGAACTCAGCGCCGCGATGCGCTCCGCGATCCGCTCGGCGTCCGACAGGAAGTCGCCGACCAGCAGGGCGCGCGAGCGGGCCGGCAACGGCTCGGCGGCCGGCAGCTCGTCACCGGCCGCGCGGGCGGCGTCGGGGCCGGACAGGGCCTCGGCGAAGCGGTCGACGACGCTCCGCGACGCGAGCGGCCGGGTCAGGCCCAGCAGCGCCACGCGCTCGCCGCCCCGCACCAGGAGGTCGGCCGTGGCGAGGCCCAGCACCAGGGCCCGGTCGAGCTTCGACTGGCGCGCGAGGTCGGACGCGAAGGCCATGGAGGGGGAGCGGTCGACCCACAGCCACACGGTCTGCGCCGCCTCCCATTCGCGCTCGCGGATGTAGGTGCGGTCGTCGCGGGCCGAGCGGCGCCAGTCGATGCGCGAGGCGGACTCGCCGTGGACGAAGGGGCGGAACTGCCAGAAGGCTTCGCCCGAGCCGGCGCGGCGGCGGCCGTGCATGCCGTGCATGACGCTCGCGGCCGCCTCGCGGGCCGAGACGGCGATCTCGGGCAGCCGGCGGGCGATGTCGAGCGCCGCGCGGGCGTGGTGCGGGCCGGGGGCGCGCTCGTCCTCGGGCAGGAGCCGTGCCTGCGCCATGAGCTCAGCCGAGCCGCGCGACGAGCCGCCCGACGATGCCCGGCACGGTCTCCCCGTCCGACCGGGCCGCGAAGGTGAGCGCCATGCGGTGCTTCAGCACGGGCAGGGCGAGCGCCGCGACGTCCTCGATCGAGGGCGACAGCCGCCCGTCCACCAGGGCGCGGGCGCGGCTGGCCAGCATCAGGGCCTGAGCGGCGCGGGGCCCCGGCCCCCAGGCGATGAGCTTGCCCAGCGCCGCGTCGCCCTCGCCCGGCCGTGCCGCGCGCACGAGGTCGAGGATGGCCTCGACCACGGCGTCGCCGACGGGGAGGCGGCGCACCAGCCGCTGGATCGACAGGAGGTCGTCGGCCGTCATGGCGGGCCTGGCCACGGCCTCGCGGTCGCCCGTGGTCTCGATCAGCACGCGCTTCTCCGAGGCGCGGTCCGGGTAGAGCACGTCGATCTGCATCAGGAAGCGGTCGAGCTGGGCCTCGGGCAGCGGATAAGTGCCCTCCTGCTCGATGGGATTTTGCGTCGCCAGCACGTGGAAGGGCCGCGGCAGGTCGTGGCGCTCGCCCGCCACCGTCACGTGCAGCTCCTGCATGGCCTGGAGCAGCGCCGATTGGGTGCGCGGGCTCGCGCGGTTGATCTCGTCCGCCATGAGGAGCTGCGCGAAGATCGGCCCGCGCACGAAGCGGAAGGCGCGGCGCCCGTCCGCCGCCTCCTCCAGCACCTCGGAGCCCAGGATGTCGGCCGGCATGAGGTCGGGCGTGAACTGCACGCGCCGCGCTTCCAGCCCCAGCACGGTGCCGAGCGTCTCGACGAGCTTGGTCTTGGCGAGGCCCGGCAGCCCGACCAGCAGCCCGTGGCCGCCCGACAGGATGGAGACCAGCACCTCCTCGACGACCTTTTCCTGGCCGAAGATCACGCCGCCGATGGCCGCGCGTGCCGCGGAGATCGACGCCAGCGCCGCTTCCGCGGCCCGGGCCGCGCCCTCCTCGACCGATATGACGCCCTGGTCCTGAGCCAGCATGAGGGGTCCGATCTTCGCGCTCCGCGGGGCATGCCCCTCGGGAGATTACGCCTGGGGCTCCCCTTGTCGATATGCGGCGCTGTCGCATAATCGTCAGGACCGGGGGCGGCCCGCCCCCGCCGCAATGGCGGGCGATGATGGCGAAAGCAAGTGACGGGCCGCGCGCGCGCCCAGGCGCCGCAGCCGTGACGGACCCCGTCGCGCGGCTGATCGCGGAGGCCGCGACCCGCAAGGGCCCGCCCCCCGTCCACCTGTGGGACCCGCCCTTCTGCGGCGACATCGACATGCGGATCGCGCGCGACGGCACTTGGTTCTACGGCGGCAGCCCCATCGGCCGGCCCGCGCTGGTGAGGCTCTTCGCCTCGGTGCTGCGCCGCGACGAGGGCCGCTTCGTGCTGGTGACGCCGGTCGAGAAGGTCGGCATCGCGGTGGAGGACGCGCCCTTCCTGGCCGTCGAGATGCGGGCGGAGGACGGGGAGGTGAGCCTGCGCACCAACGTCGACGACTGGCTGACGCTCGGCCCCGACCACCCCCTGCGCTTCGAGCCCGGCGCGGCCGGGGCGCTCAAGCCCTATGCCCGGGTGCGGGGCGACCTGTGGGCGCTGGTGGGGCGCTCGGTCTTCTACGACCTCGTCGAGGGGGGCGAGACGCGGACGGTCGACGGCGTCGACACGTTCGGCATCGCCTCGGGGGCGAGCTTCTTCCCCATGATGGAGGCGGCGCTGCTCGACGCGGATCCGGCGCTTGGCTGACCCCGTGGAGGCCGCGGTAGTCGCGGTGTCGACCGCGAAGATCGCGGTATCGGCCGCGGATTTCGAGGCCCGCGCGCGGGCGCGCCTGTCCTTCGACCTGCCGGCCGGCGCCTTCGCGGCGGGGGCGGCCTTCGGCGGCGACCACCGGCTCGACGGCCGGCCCTTCTTCACCGGCGTGCCGCGCCCCGCCGCCGTGCTGGTGGGGGTGGTGGCGCACCATCCCGTGCCGCCCGTGCTGCTGACGACGCGGCTCGCGAGCCTGCGCCAGCATTCCGGGCAGGTCGCCTTCCCCGGCGGCAAGATCGACCCCGGGGACGCTTCCCCTCTCGCGGCGGCCCTGCGCGAGGCCGAGGAGGAGGTCGGCCTCGACCGGGCCGCCGCGACGCCGCTCGGCTACCTCGAACCCTACCTCACCGGCACGGGCTTCCTGGTGGTGCCGGCCGTGTGCCTCCTGGCGCCGCCGCTCAACCTCGCCGTCAACCCTCTGGAGGTGGCGGACGCCTTCGAACTCCCCCTCCCCTTCCTGATGGACCCCGCCAACCACCAGCGGCAGGCGCGCGTGGTGGCGGGGCAGTCGCGGCGCTTCTACGCCATGGCGCATGGGAGTCGCCTGGTGTGGGGCGCCACGGCCGGCATGCTGCGCGACCTTTACGAGAGGCTCTACGGCTGATGGGCCGCGCCGTCCTCGAAGTCCTGCTCCCCTTCCTGCTGCCCTTCGCGGGCTACGCGCTGTTCCTCGCCTTCCGGCAGCGCTATCCCTTCGTGGTGTCGGCCTGGACGCGCGGGCCGCTGGCCATCCTGGTCGTGAGCGGCCTCGCCCTGGCGGTGCTGTCGCTGCTGGCGACGGGGCTGTTCGGGCCGCGCGGCCGGGGCGACTACGTGCCGGCCCACCTGGAGCACGGCGTGCTGGTGCCGGGCCGGATGCAGTGAGGCGAGGTTCGACGCAGAGCGGTCGATCTTGAAAGTCATCATGGATCTGGTTTCAAAAGGCCCTCGGCCTTTTGCGGGTTTCAGGGCAGAGCCCTGAAGAAGCGAATTCACAGTTGAAGACTATCTTCACAAAACACTCGATGAACAGAAGACTTTATCAGGGCTCCGCCCTGAAACCCGCCAAAGGGCGAGCCCTTTGGAATCCATCTGATCGAGACGTCATGCCGATACACGCCGACAGCCCCGAAGGACCCCGCCCATGAACGCCATCCCGCCCCGCCCCATGCTGGGCTCCGCCGCCCGGCCGGGTTTCGCGCGCTGGCTCGGCACCACCAACGACGTCACCCGCACGTTCTTGGAAGCGGCCGGCGTCCCGGGCCTGATCAACATGGCGGGCGGGTTGCCGGCGCCCGAAACCTTCCCGGTCGCGGAACTGGCGGAGTTCGCGCGCCGCGCCGTGGCCGAGCACCCGGAGGACACGCTGGGCTACGGGCCGATCGCGGGCCTGCCCGCGTTGCGCGACGCCGTGGCGGCGCGGTTCGCCACGGCGTCGCTGCGGCTCGGGCGCGACAACGTGCTCATCACCTCGGGCGGCATGCAGGGGCTCGACCTGATCGGCCGGGCGCTGCTGGAGCCGGGCGGGGTCATCGCGGCGCAGGTGCCCACCTACCTCGGCGCGCTCGACGCCTGGCGCCCCTGCCATCCGGCCTACCGGCCCATGGTTTTAGACGCCTCGGACTTTGACCCCGAGGCGTCGCTGAGCGGCGCCCAGTTCGGTTACACGGTTCCCAACTTTTCCAACCCGACGGGGCGGCTCGTGGGCCTGCCGATGCGCCGGACGCTGATCGCGGCCGCGCATCACACCGGCACCTGGCTCGTCGAGGACGACCCGTACGGCAAGCTGCACTACGACGCGGCCCCCCTGCCCCGCCTTATCGCGCTGTCGGCCGAGGCCGCGGCGGGCGGAGGGCTCTACGACGGCCCCGTCGTGTCCATGGGCACGCTGTCGAAGGAGATCGTGCCGGGGCTGCGCGTCGGCTGGGTGGTGGGGGCGCCGGCCATGATCGCGGCGCTGGCCGCCGCCAAGCAGGGCACCGACATGTGCACGAGCGGCCTCACCCAGCGCGTGGCCCTGGCGGCGCTGGAGGCCGGGCTGGTCGAGCGCGCGCAGTCGGCCGTCGCGGCGCTCTACCGCGCCCGCCGCGACGCGCTCTGCGCCGCCCTGGCCGAGCACCTGTCGCCCTGGTTCACCTGGGAGGTGCCGGTCGGCGGCATGTTCGTCTGGGCCGTGGCGCGCGACCCCGCGCTCGACACCGACCGGCTGCTGCGCGCCGGGCTCGCGGCCGGCGTCTGCGTGGCCCCGAGCAGCGTCTTCGATCCCGCCGGGCGCGACCGCGGCGCGATCCGCCTCAACTTCACCCTGAACCCGCCCGACCGCCTGGCCGAGGGCGTCCGCCGGGTCGCCGAAGCCGTGCGGGCAATGGGGAGCTGACGCCGTGCCCGTCACGCTCCACCCCGCCCCGCCCTCCGGCCTCGCGGCCGCCGAGGTCGACCGCTGGCGGGCCGTGCCCGTCTCGGTGGCGGTCGACGTCGGCCGCGGCTTCCCGGACGAGGTCGGCCAGATCGATCCCGCCATCCGCCCGCTGCGGCCCGCGGGCCTGCAGCCGCGCCTCTTCGGCCGGGCCGTGACGGCGCTGTGCGAGCCGCCCGACTTCGGCGCCGTGCTGCACGCGCTGGACGCGCTCGGGCCCGGCGACGTGCTGGTGATCGCGGCCGCGGGCCGGGCCGACGCCGCGATGATCGGCGACGTCCTCGGCGGCCAGTTGCGGCGCCGGGGCGGGCACGGCCTCGTCTGCGACGGCGCGGTGCGCGACGTCGCGACCCTGGCGGGGTGGGACGACCTGCCGGTCTTCGCGCGCTGGATCACCCCGCGCGGGCCGTCCTCGTCCGAGCGGGGCGCGGTCAATCGGCCGGTCGTGGTGGGTGGGTGCCTCGTCACCCCCGGCGACCTCGTGATCGGGGACGACGACGGCCTCGTAGCGCTGACGCCCGCCGGGGTGCGCGCTCGCATCGGCGACGCGGACGCCAAGCTCGCCCGCGAGACCGAATGGGTGGCGAGCCTCGAGGCCGGCCGCAGCGTGCGCGACACCTTCGGCCTGCCCGCCCCGGTCCCGCGCGGCTGAGGCCGGCTGTCAGGCCGCGCGGCCCACCATCGTGGCGGTGTCGAGGTCGAAGCTGCCGTCTGGGCCGATGGCGAAATGCGCCCGCACGGCCGCCGAAGCCCCGTCCTGGAGGGCGCGGATCGCCGCGGCCATGTCGGGCGCCACGCGGGTGCGGGCGATCCAGACCGGGAACACCATGCGCAGCTTGCGGCGCGTCACGGTGTCGACCGCGAAGCCCGCCCGCAGGAGGGCGGCCGTCCACTCGGCCACGCTGTAGTCGCGCACGTGCGAGGCGTCGCGCAGCAACTCCACGGCCTGGAGGTGGCTGTCGGCCGCGCGGTCGGGCGGCGCCACGGCGTCCATGAACACCGCGAGCCCGCCGGGCTTCAGCACGCGCCGGGCGCCCCGCAGCCCGGCCTCCACGTCGGCCCAGTGGTGCGCCGTGAAGCGGCACAGCACGGCGTCGAAGGACGCGTCCGCGAAGGGCAGGCGCTCGGCCGCGGCCTCGCGGGTGGCGATGTTGGCGAGGCCGCGCGCCGCCGCGGTGCGGGCCACGGCCTCCAGCATGGCGGGCGTCACGTCGCAGGCCACGACCTCGGCGGCGTGGGGCGCGGCCCGGTAGGCGACGTGCCCGCCGCCGCAGCCCAGATCGAGCACGCGCGGCCGCGCGGCGCCCGCGAAGGCATGGCGCAGCGCCGCCTCCATCTGATCGAGGTCGGGGCCCTGCGCATGGTCGCGGCTGTCGACGTAGTCCTGCGCGCGGGGCGCGTAATGTTCGGCGGTGAAGCTGGTCTGGGCGTCGGCCACGATCTCGTCTCCCTGGTGGACGGGGTGCTTCTGCCCGCCCGCGCCGGCCGGAATAAGGTCAAGATTTATCCTGGTACCGGCTGTCCCACCATGCTGCTCCCGGCCGAGCGGCGCCGCCTGCTCGGCGCCTTCGTGCGGTCCCGCCGCGAAGCCCTGCCCCCGGCGGCCAGCGCGGGGCGCCGCCGCACGCCCGGCCTGCGCCGCGAGGAGGTGGCGCAGCGCTGCGGCATCTCCACGGCTTGGTACGCCTGGGTCGAGCAGGGCCGCGACATCGCGCTCTCGGCGCAGGCGCTGGGCCGCCTCGCCGAGGCGCTGCGGCTGACGGCTGCCGAGCGCGCCTATCTCTTCGAGCTCGCCCGCCAGCGCGACCCCGCCCCCGGCGGCGCGGGGCGGGACGGCGTGCCGCCCGAACTCGCGGCCGCCGTCGAGGCCATGGCGGCGCCCGCCTACCTCATCGACCGGCTGTGGACGGCCCGCGCCTGGAACGCGGGCGCGGCCCGCCTCTTCTCCGGCTGGCTCGGCGGGCCCGAACCGGGCCTCCTCGGCTACGTGTTCCGCGACCCCGGCGCGCGGGACTTCATCGTCGACTGGGAGGAGCGCGCCCGCCGCGTCATCGCCGAGTTCCGCGCCGACACGGCTCGCGACCCCGACGAGCCCGCCGTGCGGGCGCTCGTCGAGGGGCTCCGGCGCGACAGTTCCGACTTCGCGCGGCTGTGGGACGGCCACGCCGTGGCCACGCGCGAGGGCGGCGCGCGGCGCTTCCGCCACCCGCAGGACGGGCCGGTGAGTTACGAGCAGGTCACGCTCGTCCCGGCCGCCGCGCCGGACCACAAGATCGTGATGCTGTTGCCGCGGGCGGGGGTGGGCGGAGGAGGATGAAGCGCTCTGGATCTCAACCGTCGGATTTCGAGATAGACCTCACCCTCCGCCGCTCGTCCCCGCGGAGGCGGGGACCCAGCGCCAGATGTCGGCCGAAGGCCGCCGGAGCGTGCTTCCACCACCGAAGCGGAGGCCGAGCGGGTGGACGAGGAGCCGGCCTGCGGCCGACATCGAGCGCTGGGTCCCCGCATGCGCGAGGACGAGCGGTTTTTCTCCGGCAGACGCCTGACCGGCCCTACCCGCCCCGCGGCATGGTCGTGCGGGCCACGGCGTCGCGCCAGCCCCGGAGCTTGGCGTCGCGGCGCTCCGGCGGCATCGCGGGCTCGAAGCGACGCTCCAGGCGCCACGTGTCGGCGAAGCCCTCCGGCTCGGGATAGAGCCCGGACTGCAGGCCCGCGAGGTAGCCGGCGCCGAGCGCCGTGGTTTCCCGCACGGCCGGGCGGTCGCCGGGGGCGTCGATCATGTCGGCGACGCTCTGCATCGTGTAGTCGCTGGCGCTCATGCCGCCGTCGGCGCGGATCACCGCGGCCCGCGCCGCGTCGCTGGCGTCGTCGGCCCGCATGGCGTCCACGAGGTCACGGGTCTGGAAGGCGGTGCTTTCCAGCGCCGCGCGGGCGATCTCGCGGCGGCCCGAGCCCCGCGTCAGACCCGTGATGGTGCCGCGCGCCTCGGCGTCCCAGTGCGGCGCGCCGAGGCCGACGAAGGCCGGCACGAGATAGACGGGCTGGTCGGGGTCGGAGCCGGCCGCGAGGTCGCCGGTCTCGGCCGAGGAGCGCACGAGGTGCAGCCCGTCGCGCAGCCACTGCACGGTGGCGCCGGCCGAGAAGATCGAGCCTTCGAGCGCGTAACTGCGCGCGCCTTTCAACTGGTACGCCACTGTGGTGAGCAGCCGGTGCGCCGAGCGCACGGGCTCCGCGCCCGTGTTCAGCAGCACGAAGGCGCCGGTGCCGAAGGTGGCCTTGACCATGCCGGGGGTGAAGCAGGCCTGGCCGATCAGCGCCGCCTGCTGGTCGCCGGCGAGCCCGCGGATCGGCAGCGCCCGGCCGAGGTGGGCCGGCAGCGCCGTGCCGAACTCGGCCGCGCAGTCCTCCACTCGCGGCAGCAGGCTCGGCGGCACGCGGAACAGGCGGCACAGCTCCTCGTCCCAGGCGCCGCGGCGGATGTCGTAGAGCGCCGTGCGCGACGCGTTGGTGGCGTCCGTGGCGTGGACCCGGCCGCCCGTGAGGTGCCACAGGAGGAAGCTGTCGACGGTGCCGAACAGCAGTTCGCCGCGCTCGGCCCGCGCCCGCGCGCCCTCCACGTGGTCGAGGATCCAGGCCGCCTTGGTGGCCGAGAAATACGGGTCGAGCAGCAGGCCCGCGCGCTCCTGCACCAGCGGCTCGGCGCCGTCGCGCCTGAGGTCCGCGCAGGCGCCGGCGGTGCGCCGGTCCTGCCACACCACCGCGCGGTGGATCGGCTCGCCACTGCGGCGGTCCCACATGAGCGCCGTCTCGCGCTGGTTGGCGATGCCCAGCGCCGCGACTGTGAAACCCGCCTCCTCGGCGCGCGCCATGGCGATGCGCGCGGTCGACACGGAGGTGCGCAGCAGGTCCTTCGGGTCGTGCTCGACCCAGCCGGGCTGCGGGAAGTGCTGGGGGAACTCCTCCTGGGCGGAGGCCACGGGCACGGCGTCCGGCCCGAACGCGATGGCGCGGGTCGAGGTCGTGCCTTGGTCGATGACGAGGACGGCGCCGGGCATGGAAGGCTCGATGGAGGCGGAACGATGTGTCCTTCCCCCGCGTGCGGGAGAAGGTGCCCGACAGGGCGGATGAGGGCACCTTCTCCCGTATGACGGGAGAAGGGCAGCGCCGCCGTCAGGCCTTCTTGGGCGGGGTCGAGGGCCAGCTCTTGATGAGCGTGTCGTAGT
>CAXTFP010000086.1:0-9129 GCA_964243135.1 uncultured Lichenihabitans sp. | reverse complement strand
ATCCCCTTCGCGGTGACCTTGCTGGCCTTGCTGGCCTTCAGCACGCGGACCGTGCGCGGGCGCTGACGATCCAGAGCAGCGGACCCGATCCTCTACCTAGTCGCCGGCCGCGTCCGCGGCCTTCCGGGCGCCGTCGTTGATCTGGTTGAAGAACAGCGCCTGCTGGTTGATCGTCACCAGCGCGAAGGTCGCGGCCTGGGCCGCAGGGGCGCCGAGGCCGAGGAGCAGGGCCGAGAGCGCCGCGCCGTGGAGCTTGCTGGTCGAGAATCGCATGCCGTGTCATCCCCTGCGCGGGTCGTCGGGCCGCGACCGACCGGCATCGACGAGGGCAGTATTCAAGAAACTTGATTCTGTATCAATCGCCCTGAACCACGGCCGGCGCGGCTCCGACGTTCCGTAAGGGAGGCGCTGGCCTTGCGGGGCCGCCGCGGTGGCCCGATTTCCGGTGGAGGACGAGGCGGAGACGGTGCGGGTGGGCGAGCGCGGGGCGTGGAAGCGGGTGAAGGCCGAGTGGCGCGACGTCGTGTTGGTCTGCCGCAAATGCGGCAAGCGCGGCGGCTTCGGCCCCGACGGCGACGAGACACTGGCCAAGGCCCTGCGCCGGTCGCTCGACGACGGCGAGGGGCGCAAGGTGAAGGCGCTCCGGCGCGCGGTCGGGGTGGTGGAGGTGGGGTGCCTCGACATCTGCCCCAAGCACGCGGTGGTGGTGATGAAGGGCAGCGATCCCCGATCCATGCTTCTGGTGCCGAAGGGCACGGAGATGGCGGAGGTGCTGGGGCGGCTCGGGTTGCAGGTCGACGACGGCCAAAGCGGTGTGACGTAGTCCGACCGAAGCATGCCGCCGTACTCCCGATACCAGTTTATCCCGCGGCGGCGTTCCTCGATAGCCCCCCCGCAGCGATGGGACGCCACCATCGTCCCTCTCAGCCTCGGGCCCCCGACGGCGAGACGTGACGCGCGACCGGCGGAGGCCCTCCGCCTGAGGCTAAGGCGCTCGCTCCTCCGCCCTTTTCTACGGAGAGAAGGCCGCGCCCGCCCCGGCCTCCCTCAGCGTGCCTCAGCCGTGGAACTCGAAGTCGCCCCGGTTGTGGGAAAGCTGCGCCTTGGTGATGCCGGCGAGCCGGACGGTGTCGCCCGAAGTGGGGTCGGTGATGACCGCGCCGCCGCCGCCGTTCTGGGTGTTGCGCAGCACCTCCGCGACCGAGTTGCCGAAGTCCGAGCCCAGCAGGCTGACCGTGTCGTGGTCCGTGCCGCCCACCCGGAAGCCGCTCACCTCGTCGAGCCCGTGGCCGGGATCGAACACGAAGGTGTTGTCGGGCTGCTTGCCGTTCACGAACGTGTCGAAGAAGGCCGAGGACAGCGTCTGCCCGGACGCCTCCACGGTCACACGCCGCGAGCCGTCGGCCCGGAACAGGGCCGTCGCGGTGAGGGCGCTGCCGTCGGCGTTGAAGGCGTCCTGCTCGGCCACGAAGGGGCGGCCCCCGAGGCCGCCCTGGAGCGAGAAGCCGGCCTGCGCCGCGACGGTGCCGCCCGCCCCGTCCGTCGCGGTCGCGGTGATGAAGCTCTGCCCCGTGGCCCCGATCGTGTCCGTGAAGGTGAAGCTGCCGTCGCCGCCGAGTGTCGCGGACCCGAGGTTCGTCTGAACGCCGTCCACCAGCGCCGAGATCACCACGCCCGTGATGCCCGCCACGCTGCCGACGCGGCCGGTGATCGTGAAGGCGCCGTCGGCGAAGCGGACCAGGGGGTCGATCGACGCCGTGTCGGCCACGGCCGTGTCGGTCACGCTCGTCGCGGCGTCGATCGCGCTCGACCCTGCGCCGCTCTGGTCGACCAGCGTGAAGATCGTGGTGGCGCTCGCGCCCGGCGTCGCGTTGGCGGGCGTGAAGGCGAGGGCGCGAAGCTCCGCGGTCAGGGTCGCGGGCGTGTCGCTCGCGAAGGTGTAGGTGCCGTTCCCGTTGTCGACGAGGCCGGCGCCCGCCAGCGTCCCGCCGCCGCCCGACAGCGCGATGATCAGCGTGTCCGTGGCCTCGGGGTCGGGGTCCGCGAGGGTCACGCCCGAGAAGGGCGTCACCGGCGTCTCGGCGCTCGTCGTCTGGCCGGCCCGCGTGCCGGCGATGGTGGGCGGCGCCGCGTTGCCGGTGCCGGACGCGACGTCGCTGGCCGGGCCGAACAGGAGGCCGTCGACGCCGAGGCCGCTGTTGTCCCGGTCGGCCTCGTCGCCCTGGAAGCTGATGGTGATCGGCCCCGTCTGGTCGGCCGTGAAGTCCTGGCTGAACCGCGTGAAGCTCGTGGAAGCGCTGCTCACGCCGAAGGTCCTGTCGCCCACCGTGACGGTCGCGGCGTCGAGGTCGCCCGTCGTGCTGCGGTAGTTGAAGGTGAGATTGTAGGTCTGCCCCGCCACCACCGACAGCGGGCCGCTGGTCCCGAACAGGCCGGGATCCCCCGTCGAGCCGCCGAGGTCCACGAAGCGGCCGTTCGGCTGGTTCGGCGGCGCGCCGAAGATGCCGAGGCCCGTGCCGCCGACGAGGTCCACCGAGCCGCCCGTCACGTTCCACTGGACGAAGCTGTTGAAATCGTCGGCCGGAGCGCCGCCGCCGTCGGAGAAGAAGTTGTCGAAGAACACCACCGGGTCCGGTCCGGCGTTCGTGTCGCCGGGGATCTGGGTCGTGGTCCCGTTCTGCAGCAGGTCGTTTCGCGTCGCGACGTCGTTCGCCATCGTCCGGTCTCCTCCCTCGTCAGCTCCGTTCGGGCGCTGCACGGTCTTCCAACCCCATCGACCGCGCTCGCGTTCCGGGAGATCCCCGCCCGATCCTTTCTCGGCCCGGCGCGGATCCGACGGCCTCCGGCGTCGATTGACCGGGACGACCGGAGCTCCCCAGCCTTGCGCCTCCTCAACAGCACCACCTTGCCCGCGGAGATCGACCCCTTCGGCCTCGTCTTCGTCATGCAGGGCCGCGAGGGCCCGGTGCGCTGCCACGTGTTCCGCGCCGCGGTGGACGAGCTGGAGGAAAGCTTCACCCGCACCGACGCCGAAGCGCTGCGCCGCTTCGACCGCCACCGCCGGCGCCTGGAACAGGTGGCGGACCGCATGTACGGCGCGGGCCACCGCACCCCCTGGATCAACGTCGAAGACCTGCTGCTCGGCGTCTCGCCGGACGCCTTCGACGACGATTGACGGCCGCCGTCGTCAGCCGACCTTGGTCAGCCCGACGAGGTGAAGCACGGCGGCCTGAACCAGCATGACGGCGATCCAGTGCCCGCTGTCGAGGCAAGCGGCCGCGAAGGGCAGGCCGCGGAACAGGTGCGTCACGAACAGGACCGGCACGATGAAGCCGATCCAGATCACCACGGCGCTGCCGAGCGCCATGACCCAGGGATCCGCTTGCGGGGGCGCGAGGATCAGGGCGCCCGCCAGGATGGAGACCAGCCAGAACTCGGCCAGGACGGCCGTGACCAGCAGGGCGACCCGGCGGCCGTGCCGCTCCAGCGCGCCCGCGCGCCGCGCCGCCAGAACGCGATAGAGCGCGCTGACCGCGAGGCCCGCGACCGTGGCCAGCAGGATCGCCACGGCGTTGACGGCGATGTAGCTCATGCTCGGCCTCCTGCCTCGACGCGCTTCCCCAAGCGGACCCGTCGAACGCGCGGGGGGAATGCCCCGAACCCCGTCGCGCGTTCCCCGATCCTGTGCTGAAATGCGGACGGCGAGCTGGGGAACAGCCATGTCCGAGCGTCGGGGATCGAGGAAACGGCCCGTGAGGGGCCGCGCCGCGTCGCGGTTCGACGAGATCACGCTCGCGGCCTTCACGGTCGCCGTGCTGGTCGTTGTCGCGGCGCTGATCCACGTCGGCCCGAGGACCGCGGGAGCCCGCATCGGCTGCAGGCTGAACGACATCGTCAACACTCTGCTGGTGTATCCGAGGTCCTGCCGGTGAGCGCGGGGCGGTCGGGCGCGGCGCGGCCCGGCGTGCAACCCTTCCATGCCGAAGCGCCGATGGGGCCCTCCGGCCGCCTTCGCGCCGCATTTGCCGGGCGTTTGTGCCCCGCAGTTGATGCCGCATCCACCCCGTCCCAGGACCCTCCATGATCCTCTCCCCCGCGATCCAGGCCCTCCGCGTCAAGCTCGCCGCCGCCGCGCTCGGCGCCGTCGTCCTCACGGCCGGTCACGCCGTCGCGAAGAATCACGACCTGCAATCCATCAGGCTCCCCACGGCCCCGCTCGCCTTCCACGACCGGGCGCCCGGGCCCTCGCCGCGCGGGGCGAACTGAGAGCCCGAGCGCGGAAGCACGACGCGGGCCGTCGGGCCGCCTACGATGAGGGCGGGCGAACTTCAACGCACTGATTTTTCAAAGGAACCTCTGTTTTCCCCTACCTGCCTTATCCTGAGCAGGCCCGGAGGGCCGTGTCGAAGGACGCACGAGCGGCCCGCTCCCGCGCAGAGAGCGCCTGCGTCCTTCGACGCGGGTCCTTCGGACCCTCGCTCAGGATGAGGAAAGATGAGGTATCCTCAGCCTGAGTCAGCAGTCTTATGGAGCAAGTGCACCATGCCTCGACGTGAGCCGTTTGCCCCTACGGGCCGGATAGCGGACTATCCGGTGAAGGCTAACGAACGAACCCATGAAGCTGCGCTCCGTCCTGAAATCGCTGGTGACGACGTTCGGTGGAATGGTCGCGACGCCATTCCTGCAAGCGCCGGCCACTAAGCTTGCGGAAGCGCTGCATTTCGATACGACGCTCTCAGATCGTTGGGGGCCGCTCGTGCAGTGGCTCTCTGATCTCGCACAGAACCCTTGGTACATCGCCTTTGCTGCCGCGATAGTTGGGCTTGCAGGCGGTCTACGGGTAGACGGATGGCTCCGTATTCGCGAGCGAGGTGTTGCTCCTGGTCAAGGCGAGAACAACGGCGTTCCGCTCTATATAGAGACGCGCCTAAGACTTAGACGGGACTCGAACGGCTCACGCTCTCTTCTTCAAGAAGGCGAGAGAAACATACATGCTTGGCAGCAATTGATCGTCGGAATTGACTTCAAGGACGAAAATGCCGACAAGGTCGGCGTTGGCTTCATTACTGATACTCTGTCGATTACATTCAGCAAGCCAACTTGCTATGAGAGGCCGATCATTGACACCTTTGGGCACCAGCTTGAAGGCGTAACTTTCTATCCGCTAGGCACGCATGGAGCGGTCTTTCAGTTCTACGGAGGCCTTCCTGCGGGCGCTATCGAGATATGGTTTCCACCAATAGGCCACTATGCGAAGCAGAGCGTAGAGGCTGCCTTCAGTATCGGCTCGCCCGCAGATCGCACGCCCCGATTGCCTTGAGAGCGACCGTCCACCTTTGTAGGTTGACCGCCTCTAACGCGGTTTTGGCCAGCTCGGCCACGATCTCTCCATCCCCTACAATACCGCATGGGTGATGGCCCATGAGCTCCGCGAGGCGCTGTCGGCCGAGATGGCGGGCTTCGGCCTCGACGGCGAGGTCGAGGTGCATGGGGCCTATTTCGGCGGCACCATGCGCCTGGAGAACCGCAAGTAGGACCGCAAGGACCCATCGCCTCAAGGAGAACCAGTCAGAGGACCACCGCGTCGTCGTGGTGATTCGTCAGCGCAAGGGTCGCACGCTCAACCTTCGTCACCAAGCGCGAGGTCGACGGCGTCGCCCTGGTCGAGAAACACGTCGCCCGCGATTCCAAGGTCTACCCTGACGAGGGCGCTCACTGGGACGACCTTGAGGCTACCTTCCCCGACACGGGCCGGGTGAACCATTCCGAGACCTATTCTCAGGACGGTGCCAACATGAACCAAGCTGAATCCTACTTCTCCTGCCTCCAACGCGTGGTGGACGGCCAGCACCACCACGTCTCGCCGCAGTACCTGTATCAGTACGCTGCCGAGGCGGCTTGGAAGGAAGACCATCGCCGGAACGCCAATGGTTCGGCTTTTGCGCGGACAACCCGCCTCGCTATGGCCTCACCCACGTCGCGCGTGTTCGTCGGTTATTGGCAGCGCCACTTGGCGACGTGAGGGTCCGCATCGCCACGCTGGCCCTCGGCACGGCCACCTCGCCGGATTTCGTGAGATACTGGCAGCGGCACCGGATGGTGGCGTAATTCAAAACCGCAATAGTATATTTTAAAACTAAGTGGATATCTTAGGTGGCAAGGGACGGCTCTGATTTTGGAAAGAGTCTGTAGGACGCGAGCCATATCCTTGGTCATCAGGTAGTGGTTTCGACAGCCGCATGAATGTCACTTGACACGGCATATCGTCCATGGGCATGAGCTTTACCTTGAGTGGTCCGCTATTTTTTATTTCCAAAGTAATCTGGCCATGCCATCCAGGCTGGAGCCAAGGCGCAGTTTCATGCATAGAAAGCCCAACACGGGCATATGTACTTCGCCCTTCAACTCTGGCTATAAGATGTTTAGGAATGTAGATATGCTCTAATGTTTGAGCTAGTATGAACTCGTCAGGATCTATAGTAAATCCTTGACGTTTACCAAGTTCGTCTTTATGTACAAAAATTTTCTCTAGCCAAAGGCCCATGCTTGCGACACCACCAATGCCATCTGCGAGGGTTATCTCCGCGCTAGATGGCTTCAGTTGTGTAAACTTATACCCGAGACGAAGATTGATGCAGACATCACCCCATTGATTATCCTGCAATGGAGGATCAAAACGGATATTTCCGTCTTTTATCTCTTGCTCGATTTCGTCTCTGGTAAGAACAGTCATTACGCAGCCATTGCTAAGGTTTTTGAGATATTGGCGGTGCCGTTAGTTGTAAAGAAAGATCCATAGATTTGTACTTTTAGAATGTCACCAGAAATATCCTGGATCTTTCCGCGAACTTCCCATCTCTCTCCACTTTTCCGGAGTTCAGATTCCTTCACAAATCCAGAGATAGCCCCATCCATCGTGTCCAAAGTCACCAGACGCTCGTCCGAAAACGGCCCCGGCTGAACCTCGCATACAACTCCGATGAAGTCGCCCGCTTGAAATGCCATCCTGTCCTCCTAGTGGCTTGTACCAGAGCCTACGCGAGTTTGATCCTCGTGGCTTGCCAAAACCCTACCGAACAAAACGTGAACGAGCTTTCACTTTCCGTAACGAATTGTTACGATCCAATGAGAGTTCGTTGGTCAGCCGGGGAAGGCGCCCCATCACACCAGCGCCCAAACTCTGACGCCCCTCGCCTGTCGGCCCGCATCTGCGATCGTGCGCCGCCTCACTGCCCGTGTGAGCGCCTGGACTAGCCGACAGGTCACGGCCTGCCGTAGCGCCTTGTCGGCCTCATCCCAGCCCTTTGTCCGGATGAACGCCTCCGTGATCTCCCGCGTCGTCATCGGTCGTCCTGAGGCTTCCGACGCGGCCCTGGCGCCCGTCACCATCTCGTTCCGCGCCACGAGGCGGTTGAGGTTCACATAGGCCGGGAAGGCGCCCTCCGGGGTTCCCTGGGCCTCATAGAGTCGGACGACGGCGTTGACGTGGATGAGGTCCGCCTTCGCCTCGGCCAGCTTGGCCTCATGGTAGGTGACGGCGTCCTGGATCTCCGCCTGCTTCTCGCGGAGCTGAGTGAGGATGAGGGGTTCGGTCATACCTCACGGCAGGATGGGGAAGCCTGTCAATGGGAGCGGGGTTGGGTGCATCTGATCCATAAGACCGTGAATTAGTGTCTATGAGGGGACCCGAGCCGACGGGTCGCGTCGGACGCCGGCCGTCCGCGACGGGCCGAAGAGACTCGGCGTCCCGGGCCAGCGCCACCGCCGGCGTGGCCATCCTGCCCACCTTGCGCCATCGCGCCCCGAAGGCGGCCTTCACCTGTCTCTGGCCGAGCTTACGCGAGTCCTCGACGCCCTTGAACACGATGACAGTGCCCCGGACGGAAGGCCGCCGGGGCGGGCCGGCGCATCGAGCCGCCTCATGCGCCGCACCCGATCCGGAGAAGGCCGGACGATCCCGCCACCCCCCGTTAACTGCGGTGTAACTGCGATCCCCTAGCGTCCCGGACCGTGCCCTTTCGATCACGGATGGCCATCCGGCGGTGCGACCGCCGGGATCTGCCGTCGCTGGTCCGGAGCGGGGATTGAGTTTCATGGTCGTGCGTGGCGTCGAAAAGTTCTGCGTGGGGCGTCTCGTTCCGGCCGCGGCCGTGGCCCTGGCGCTGATGGCGGGGGGCGCCGAGGCGCGCGGGCGTCACGGCTTCCATCCTCACGTCGCCCACGCGGCCCGCGCGGCGCTGGGCAGCACGGCGCCCAACTTCTCGGCCCTCGTCGTGGACGCCAACACCGGCCGCACCCTCTACAGCGTCAACGAGGACGCGCCCCGGCACCCCGCCTCCATCACCAAGGTGATGACGCTCTATCTCCTGTTCGAGCAGTTGGAGCGGGGCCGTATCGCGCTCGACTCGCCACTGCAGGTGTCGGCCCACGCGGCCGGCCAGTCGCCCACCAAGCTCGGCGTGCCGGCGGGTTCCACCGTGTCGGTCGACACCGCCATCAAGGCCATCGTCACGCGCTCGGCCAACGACATGGCCGTGACGGTGGCCGAGAACCTCGCGGGGGACGAGCTGACCTTCGCCCGCCTGATGACCGACAAGGCCCATGCGCTGGGCATGCGCCACACCTTCTACCACAACGCTTCGGGCCTGCCCGACATGCGGCAGATCACGACGGCGCGGGACCTGACGATCCTCGGCCGCGCGATCCACGACCGGTTCCCGCGCTACTACCGCTTCTTCTCGACGCCGAGCTTCGTCTACCGCGGCGAGGTCATCACCAGCCACAACCACCTCATGGCCCGCATGTCGGGCATGGACGGGATCAAGACCGGCTATACCAACGCTTCGGGCTTCAACCTCCTGAGCTCGGTGCAGCGCGGCGGGCGCCACGTCGTGGCGGTGGTGATGGGCGGCAAGTCGGCGGCGAGCCGCGACAACGTGATGGAAGGGCTGCTCGAATCTCACTTCGAGGAGGCCGCGGCCGGCCCCGGCGCCACCCGCGTGGCCCAGGGCAGCCCGGTGGAGGAGGCGGCCGAGACGCCGCACCCGCCGGTGCCCGAGCCCGTCGCGCGCGAGGTGCCGCACGACCGCGCCGAGGCCGTGGCCGACAGCGATCCCGAAAACGACGACG